>JAMONI010000068.1 GCA_027065935.1 Flavobacteriales bacterium
AATTATGCGACCACCGGAATCCCGATCCGGTCCGTTTCAAACTTTTTAATAAAAAACCCGCCAAAAACGGGTCTTTGATTGCACGGGCAAGGATTTCTTGCGCTTCATTACGTGAGCCTAAGCCTTTAGGGTTAATTTTTCTGATGGCGTCGAAAATGTATTGATGATGAGGAGGATAGGATTTGGGTGCAATGTCCACAACGATATATTTTCCTCTGTTCCCGGGATTTTGTACGGCATCGAACATGATGATTTTTCCGCCCAACGAATGCCCCAAAAGATGCGGTGTTTTCAGTTGATGAAATGTAATATAACGGTGTAAATCTTCGGTTAAAACTTCAAAATTAAATTCGTCATCCCAAAAAGAACGCCCGTGATTACGCAAATCCACGAGATGAACCCGATATCCGCTTTGCGCCCACACTTTTGCCAAACGTAACCAGTTATCGGAAGTGCCCAAAAAACCGTGTAAAATCACAAGCGGACGCCCTTCGCCCAAAATACGGGAATGCATAACCGGATTATTCATGCCGTTTTAAAATATGCTGATATTTTCCGATGACGTTTTCCAAACCGAACCAAAGGGCCTCCACGATGAGTGCATGTCCGATGGAAACTTCCTTGAGGTGCGGAACATTTTGAACAAAATAACCGATATTTTGTAGGTTAAGGTCATGTCCGGCATTTACTTCCAAGCCCAATTCATGAGCCCGCCGGGCCGCCTCGACGAAAGGTTTAACGGCGGACAATTCGCCCCGTGCAAAAGCTTTGGCATAAGATTCGGTATATAATTCGATACGGTCGGTTCCCGTTTCCACCGCACCTTCCACCATCCGTATGTCCGGGTCCACAAAAATGGAGGTTCGTATGCCCGATGATTTCAAACCGGAAATGACGTCTTGGAGAAAATCCTTGTATGTAATAGTGTCCCAACCGTGATCGGAGGTAATTTGTCCGGGTTCGTCCGGAACCAATGTAACTTGATCTGGCTTTACCTGTTTGACCAATTCAAGAAATTTGGGTATGGGATTACCTTCCACATTGAGTTCCGTCCAAACGATAGGGCGTAGTTTCCTTACGTCTTCATAGCGGATATGCCGTTCGTCGGGACGAGGGTGAACCGTGATGCCATCGGCTCCCATTTCCTGAATTTTCCGCGCAAAAAATAAGGGGTCGGGAAAATTACCGCCCCGTGCATTGCGCAAAGTAGCGATTTTGTTGATATTCACACTAAGGTTTACCATAAATTGTTTTCCGCAAAATTAAGCAAAATGATTGAGGAGAGAGCCTTGGACTCACGGGCGGGATAAAAACTCTTGTCCTCCTGCAATGAGATCGGTTGAAGGGCAACGTCAGTTGTTTTTTCTTTCAAGATTCCGGTCTTGTACCTCCGTAAAATCCTCCGGATTTTATGTCCGGTTTTTAGAAAAAAAACGAACCGGGAAAATTCAAAGTATGTATATGCGCCGACCGGTATTGCGGAAGTTTTTTGTTACGTCATTAAAAAATTATAAATTTGCACGTTCAAAAAAACAATCGGGATGTAGCGCAGTCCGGTTAGCGCGCTTCGTTCGGGACGAAGAGGTCGCAGGTTCGAATCCTGTCATCCCGACTTTTTTCTTCCGTTAATGCCATGTTGTTGCAAGGTTACAGTGTTTTTATGTTATAAGTTATTCTCCTGAGCTTTAAAATCTTGTTAAATCACCGTTCGAGTACGGATTGTCTATTCCCCGTGTTTCGTCAAAAAAACAAACTTTTCGGCAGGCTCGGCAACATCTCCAAAATGGGTATGATGGCTGTTCGATGCGCTTTATCTGGTATTAATGAAGAATAAATCGTGCGTGTTCTTTATCAATTGTATAGAAAAAAGTGCTTCTTCTTGAAGTGTTCATCCGCCGCGTTTTTTCAAACGGATTAAAAAAATTATGAAAACAGGTTAATGAAACCGGGACACATCTGTCGTAATTTTGTTATTCTTTTCTTGAGAAAGAAGTAATTCAACCTGCATATTTGACATTTGAATAAAATAAAAATTTTTTCATAAATTTATAAAAATAAAATTTCCGAAATGGTAATAGGCCGGAAAATCGGGATTTTTTTCGTTATCGGCTTGTTTTTTATCGGAAGGAAACCGGGACTTTCGTCGTCTTATCCGGCTGATTATCAGCACAAAGACAGCTTGTCTCGGTTGAGTGATTATTTAAAACAAGAACGTACGCGTCTTCCGGCGGACACTTTGGCGGTATTGGCCGATAAAATGTGGCGTCGGGCTATTGGATTACGGGATACGACTTATATGATACTAAGTTTGGAAAACAAAGCTTATGCCGAGCATTTGAAAAACCGTTTCGACCTTTCGGAAGCCTATATTCTGCAAGCCATTGCGCTGGCCCGCCGGGCGGGAAACACGGAACTTTATTTGAGAGAAGTATCGGAACTCGGTGGCTATTACATGCGCCGGATGAAGAATTCGGAAGCCGAACGTTTGCTGTCGTCGTTCATCCGGGTATATGAAGATTCCGTCCGGTATGCCGGTTACTTGTTTAACATGCGTTTAAATCTCGGTGCGGCCTTGTTACAAGCCGGTTCACACGAGAAGGCCTTGCAAGTTTACCTGAAACTTTTGGACGAAGTCAAACCCGGTCAAAAAAGTTTGTTACGCAAAATACATTACAACCTGGGCTTCTTATATTACGAACTGCAACAATTCGACAAGGCCGAAAAGCACTTGGAAGCAGGCTTGCGGATTACGCCCGAAAAAAACAAGGATTTTTATGCCGAATACCTTCACGAACGATTGGCCGCCGTCTATGAAGCAATGGAGAAACACGAGCCGGCGTTGGCGCATTATACCAAAGCCGTTGAAATATTCAAAAAACAGGATAACAAAGTCTTTTTGGCGCTTTCTTTACGAAATATGGCCGCCATTTATTTAAATACGGATAAATGGAACGAAGCCATCCGGTATGCGAAGCAGGCCGTAAGCCTGTCGGAGGAAATAGGTTTGGATTTCATTAAAAACGGCGCCGCGCAAATTCTAACGATGGCTTATATCCATTCCGGCCAATGGAACAAAGCAAAGGAAATTATCACAAACATAATCGAAAAACAGGATATTAAAAAATTAGACAAATACGGCTTGATCGACTATCACAATCTCTTTTACGAATACTATCAAGGGACGGGAAATTACCAAAAAGCATTAAAACATTACATTGAGATGAGCCGGATTCAAGATTCCGTTTTAAAAAGCGAAAAACAAGCCCTCATCGCGGAAATAGAAGCCAAATATCAAAACGAAAAAAAGCAAAAAGAAATACTAAAACTAAAAGCCCGGCAAGCCCGAAAAGAAAAAGAACTGGCGCAAGAACGAAATCAAAAATTAATGCTCGGAGGCGGATTTCTTTCTTCATCCGCCCTGTTGCTTTTGATCGGTGTTTTCTTTATCAGGGAAAAACGCCAAAAACGTATTGTCGAACAACTTCAAAGAGAATTGCATCATCGCATTAAAAACAATCTGGCACTTATTTCGTCATTGGTAGATAAAATTTACGAAAAATACGAAGTACAAGACGCCTTAGCCGAAGAACTGGAAAACCTTAAAATACGAATCGACAATATCCACACCATTCACAAACAACTCTTGGCCGAAGAACAAG
>JAMONI010000069.1 GCA_027065935.1 Flavobacteriales bacterium
TCGGTATTATAATTCAGACGTGCCGATTCGATGGTATAATCGGGATTGGTGAGCAGTACGTTTCCGGTGAATTCATACCGTTTTTCCCGGGTGAAGTATTTTCCCGTCCGGCTTTTGAGGGTATTGGCCGTATCGCGCACGGTGCCGCCGCCTTGGTAGTAGGCTACTTCTTTTTTCATGTCGTAGAAGAGCGTATCGGTTTGCAATTGCATTTTAGGGTCTTGCATAAACACGTTCCCCAGAGCGACACCCGTTTCGTTGTTTCCGTCGTACCGGAGGAGGTCGGTCGTTACCGTGATGCTGTCGCCTTGTTTGAGTATGACGTTTCCTATGGCTTCGGCAAAATTGTTTTTGACGTCGAGCAAGGCTTTATCGGAAGTGAGTACGGCTTCTTTATGTTTGAGTTTGACGTGTCCGGAGAGTAGTTTGAGGTCGGGGTATTTTTCGTTCAAAATCAGTTTGTCGGCGTGAATGACTTCGATGGGTTCGTTTTTTTCGTTTTCTTGGGCGATGCCTAATGCCGATACGAATGATAAAAGCAACAGAACGATATTTTTCATACGGCCCGGCACGATTTATTACAGTTTAAGCCACTCTCGGGTATCGTTATCGATGACTTTGACCAGTTCGTATATGGTTTCGGGGGCGATGTTTTCCCGGTTGAGTTCGGCTAGAAATGTTTCCATAAGCCGGGTGATAAATTGGAATCGTTTGAGGTCTTTTTTGTCGTGGAATTCGGTTTTTTTGAGGCTTTCTATCAGGAGACGGTAATTTTCTACGGTTGCCGAGAGTTTTTTCTCGAAATACGGTGATTTTTCCGTTTCGTTGGCTATAAACAGGAACGACAGGTAGTGGGTATAGTATAAAATTTTACCCACCAAGAGTTGTTTTTTTTCGTAACCGAGGCGGTATTTTTGCACCAATTCATTGCCGAAATCCGACAGCAGGCGGTGCATTTCCATGAGTTTTTTGTCCAGGTCCCGGGCGAGTTCTTTTTTGTAGGAATGCACGAGTTTAAGTCTGATGTTGCGCCAGTATCCTGCAATTTTTAGGTATTTTTCAAAGTTGTATTTTCTGATGTAGAGTTCGGTATCGATAAAATTTTCTTCACTCAAAGCCAGGTGTTTGTCTAAGATTTCGGAGGTCTCGGCGGGGATGATTCCTCGGGAAAAGTAGAGGTAGTTTTCGGCCGAGACGATACTGTTGAGTTTGGCTTTGTAGGTTTTGAAAAAGATAATGTCCGCTTCTATTTTTGCTTTGAAATCGGTTTGTTGGGCGATGGAATCGCCGCCCCAAAAGCAAGAAAACAGTATGAGAAGGTATTTTAATTTCATGGTTAATAAAATTCGGTTTTTTGAAAGATCAAATCGTGTATCCGGAAAATTTTATCGTTAAATTTTTCGTAGGTGGCCAACATGACTTGCGGGTCGTAACGGTTTTTGAATCCCAAGTGAAAAGTATTCAAATCCGATTTGATTTTGGTCAGTAGAAACCGGGCGTTGTCGTCTTTGGCGAAATAGTTTTCGGTTTTGTGGATTTTTTTGGAAGCTTTTTCTATCAGGTCGGTTTGGTTATCGATGTTGACGGGCGGTTTGGCGAATAATTTTAGAATAACGGCCGAGAGAAAAGCGTGTGCCACTTTACGGTTGGCGCTTCGCAGGCGTTCCAAAGTTTCTTGGCCGTTTGGTTCGGGCGTTAGTAAAAGCATTAACCGGGCTTGCAGGTCGTTTAGGGCCGAATGTAAAGACTCGTGCATTTTAACGAGTTCTTTCCAATCGTCTTCGCTGGCTTTGTTTTTTTCGGCAAAGGCTTTGAATATGTCCCATCGTGAGCGGATATCGAGGAATTTTTTCTTGAAATATTTTTCTTCGGGAAGGTTCATCACCATGCTGTCCAAGTAGGTGTTCATTCGTAGCAAGTCCGTTTTGTAGCGGGTTTGGGCTTTTACGTTGTAGGTTAAATATTGGGCTATGGCTTTTTGGGTGAGCAATTGGTCCAAAAGCAAAACGGATTTATCGGAATAGTTGTAGAGCGCCGTTAATTTATCGGCGTCGTATTGAGCGAAGGATAACATCCGGAGTAATAAAAGAAACAGGGTCAATTTAATTTTCATTTTCAAAGTGTTTGTTTATCATCCCGATTCGTTTGAACAAGCTATTGGTCACACTATAAACCACCAAATCGGTTTTGAACAAAACGTTGTTCAAGTTATATTTTAAAAACAACCAATCGTTAAGTACCGGCACCAGCAAGTCGGTAAGTTTGTCGCCGGAAAAATACCCTTCCGACTTGGCGTATTGAAAGGTTTCTTCAACCGTTCGAATGCCGTTTACCATGATGTGTTCCATACTTTTGGAAAAATCGTAATGCTTGGCCATATAACCGATGTTTACTTTGAATACGGCTACTTGGAGTAAATAGCGTTTTTCGAGTTCCGTCCATTTTTTTTCGTTGAAGGCGTAAGCCTCTTTCAGTTTTTCCATCAATATTTTAAGAAAGTTGTCGAAAGTTTGGGTGTCGTAGTAGAATCGCACGATGTCTTTTTTTTCAAGTTTTCGCAAGGCGTGAAATCGCAGGTTGTTCCATACGCTTACGGCTTGCCTTAACTGTGCAACGCCTTGCACTTCTTCAGAAAAGTGTTCCACTTCCGATATTTTTTCTTCCAATACGTTGATGGCCTCGGCCAAATCGGGTTGGAGGCTTTCGAAATCGGGGTAATAAATTTCATAAATTTTGTCGCGTGAAATACGGTAAATTTGCACGCGCATTTCCAATGCCGCCAAAAACAGTTTTTCGGCATTCGGATCCGGCGTTGATGCGGGTTCGGCCGGAAGGATGAGCGTGTAAAAGAGTAAATAAAAAAATAAATGCTTCTTCAATTTTAAACCTTTTTCACGGATAAACAAAGTTACGTTAAATTATTATTTAAATGAAATGAAATACGTTACTCATTGATAATATGCGAAAATTGGACTAATTTTATGTTCCGTTCAAGAGAATAACAAACAGTATGCCAAGATTGCACAAAGACGAAATAAACCGCGTTCCGCAAGCACCGGGGGTTTATCAATTTATTGATGAACGGGGTAAAACTTTATATGTAGGCAAGGCAAAAAATTTAAGAAAACGCCTCCTTTCTTATTTGGGCAAAAACGTTCCGGTCAAAACGTCATTGATGCTTAAGAAATCCGTTGATGTTCGGTATATTATAACGCAAAACGAAACCGAAGCCATTCTTTTGGAGAACGTATTAATCAAAAAGCACCAACCCCGCTACAATGTCTTGCTCAAGGACGATAAGACCTATCCTTGGATCGTGATTCGTAACGAAAATTTTCCCCGGGTGGAAATGACAAGAGATTGGAACGAAAGCGCCGGCACGTATTTCGGTCCTTATCCATCCGTCCGGACGGTTAGGGTTTTATTGGATTTGATTCACGATTTGTATCCCGTTCGCACGTGCCGCTTGGATCTTTCGGCCGAAAAAATCAGACAAGGCAAATACAAAGTTTGTCTCGAGTATCATTTGGGACGTTGCAAAGCCCCTTGCGTCGGTGAAGAAACCGAAACGAATTATAGGTCGTATATCAAAGATATCAAACGCATATTGAGCGGTGATTTTAAA
>JAMONI010000070.1 GCA_027065935.1 Flavobacteriales bacterium
ACGAAGGCTTTGAAGGGCGAGTCAAGTACGAAAACTTGGATGAAGCTTTATCGATGGAAGGCGTATCGTTACACGTGTACGGAAAACACATCACACGACCGTACCGGAAAATGGGACATGTGACGGTAGTTCATCCCGACGTGGAAAAGGCTTTGCGTATAGCCCGGAAAGTCAAAGAAACAGTTCGCATAATAAGCGAATAATTTTCATTAAATTTATCAAAAAAATTTATGATGAGTAAAGTAGCGGTTATTATGGGCAGTGCAAGCGATTTACCGGTTATGCAGGAGGCTGTCGATATACTGAAGTTTTTCGGCATAACGGTGGAAACGGATGTGGTTTCGGCGCACCGTACGCCCGAGAAAATGATGGATTTTGCCCGGACTGCACACCAAAAAGGCATTAAGGTAATCATAGCGGGCGCCGGCGGTGCGGCGCATCTTCCGGGTATGGTGGCTTCTCTTACGCCTTTGCCCGTAATAGGCGTTCCCGTAAAATCGAGAAATTCCATCGACGGGTGGGATTCCGTGTTGTCCATCTTACAAATGCCGGCGGGGGTTCCGGTTGCTACGGTAGCTTTAAACGGCGCCAAAAACGCCGGTATCCTGGCAGCGAAAATTTTAGCCGTTTCCGCCCCGGATTTGATGCAAAAACTTATCGAATATAAAGCTTCGTTGCAACAAAAAGTGTTGGAAGATTCCGAAAAAATGCGAAAATAAATCCGCACTAATGCTTCCTGTTATCTTGTAAACAACATTTCTCTGTATTTGGTCAAAGACCAAAGCTCGTCGTCAATCATTAGTTCCAGTTTGTCCGAAAGCTGTCGTACTTTGGCCATCGAGGGTTTGATTTTTTCTATGATAAAATCGGCTTTTTTGTCGTCGTCATCCGTCCGGGTTAAATGTTCCAAAGCTTCTTTTAAGGTTTGATGAGCTTCCAATAATTCATTGAAGGTTTCGGAAACGTCGGTAAGGATTTTTTCATTGTTTTTCCACATTTGCGCTTTTTTCGGATAGAGGTTTTTAAGCCGGTTCAAACTTTCGGCCAGACGGTTTTGATAGTTGATTACCGTAGGCACGATGTGATTGGAAATCAAGTCGGAAAGGACGCGGGCTTCAATTTCGAGTTTGGTATTGTATTGTTCCAAATGCACGTGATAACGGGATTTGAGTTCCGCACGGGAGTAAACTCCTGATTCTTCAAACAATCGAATGATTTTTTCCTTTTTGATGACGCGAAGTGCTTCGGGTGTGGTTTTAAGATTGCTCAAGCCTCGCCGGGCAGCTTCGCGATGCCATTCGGGACTGTATCCGTTACCTTCGAATAAGATTCTTTCGGATGATTTGATGTAATCCCTCAGAATATTGAAAATGGCTTCGTCTTTTTTCAGCCCCTTGGCACGAAGTTTTTCGTAATCCGTCAAGAAACGTTTGAGTTGGTATCCCACAATGGTGTTTAATACCGTCATCGGCGAGGCGCAATTGGCGGAAGACCCCACGGCGCGTATTTCGAATTTGTTACCCGTAAAGGCAAAGGGCGATGTGCGGTTACGGTCGGTGTTGTCCTTCAATATTTGCGGTATTTTTCCCACCACTTCCAATTTGAGTTCCGTTTTTTCGTCGGGCGATAATTTGCCGTTTTTCACTTGTTTGAGTTCGTTCATCACTTGGGTCAGGTAATGACCGATGAATACGGAAATTATGGCCGGAGGCGCTTCGTTGGCACCTAAGCGGTGATCGTTACCCGCCGATGCGATGGAGGCGCGAATGAGTTCTTCGTAATCGTTAACGGCTTTGATAACGTTAACAAAAAAGGTCAGAAAACGCAGATTTCGTCGCGGCGTATCGCCGGGACCGAGCAAATTAATTCCCGTGTCGGTCATCAGCGACCAGTTATTATGCTTGCCCGAACCGTTGATGTAGTCAAAAGGTTTTTCATGTAGCAAGACTTCAAAATGATGTCGTGAGGCTATTTTTTTCATCAAATCCATCAGCATTGAATTATGGTCCACGGCTAAATTGACTTCTTCAAAGACCGGGGCCACTTCGTACTGGTTGGGGGCTACTTCGTTGTGCCGGGTCTTGACGGGAATTCCGATTTTAAGGGCTTCGATTTCCAAATCACGCATAAAAGCCATGACGCGCTCGGGGATGGAACCGAAATAGTGGTCGTCCAATTGTTGATTTTTGGCAGGCGGATGTCCCAACAATGTGCGCCCGGTCATCACCAAATCCGGCCGTGATTTATACAATGCCTTGTCGATGAGAAAATACTCTTGTTCCCATCCCAATGTGGCATAAACCCGTTCAACGTTGCGGTTAAAAAGCCGGGCTGTCCGGGTGGCATATTTGTCTAAGAATTGAATGGAACGAATAAGGGGTGTTTTGTAATCCAAAGCCTCGCCGTTGTAGGAAATAAACACGGACGGAATACACAGGGTGGTGCCGATAATGAAGGCCGGCGAAGCCGGATCCCATGCCGTGTAACCGCGCGCTTCGAATGTATTGCGCAAGCCTCCGCTCGGAAAACTCGAAGCGTCGGGTTCTTGCTGTGCCAATTGACTGCCCGTGAATTTTTCCAACGGATAACCGTCGGGCGTTTTTTCTAAAAACGAGTCGTGTTTTTCAGCCGTAGCGCCGGTAAGCGGTTGAAACCAATGGGTGTAGTGCGTAGCTCCTTGTTCCATAGCCCAGCGCTTCATGGCGGCGGCAATATGATCAGCCAAACGGCGGTCGATTACTTTGCCTTCGAATTTAATTTGTTGGAACTGTTTGTAACTCTTTTCATCCAGATATTGACGCATTTTTTCGTCATTAAATACCTTGCTCTCGAAAATATCGGAACGTTTGGTAACCGGTGTGATTTCAACGGGTTTTCTTCCGAAAGTTTTTTCCAATGCCAGAAAACGAATGTTCATTTTTCTTATTTTTTGGGCAAAAATATACTTTTTTCGTACTAAATATAGATTTTAACAGGGGTTTGTTGAAAAAAAGTATTTTTTTTCTTAATCATATTGCCTGTAATACGCGCCATGTATATAAAATTTACTTTTTTTTAAAAAATCTATTTTTTTTTCCAGACACGTGAAGTATGTATCGCAGGCAATAAAATCTCCGCGGGTTCCTAGCCCTTTAAAATCCTCCGGATTTTATGTCCGGTTTTTTTAGAAAAAGACGAACCGGGAAATAAGAAATGCCCGCCTGCGAGTGCCCCTCGATTGAGTTGAATGCGCAGGTTGGTTTGTGATTGAGATTCCTCACTTGCGTTCGGAATGACATACGCGTTCTGAAAATGATAATTAGAACAATGGAGCGCTTCTTGTCATACTCCCATAGGTCGATATGACTCCTATGGAGGATCTCGATACGAGTCTGTAACCTGCGGACGAAGGAGGTCCCGGTAGCTATCGGGACGACGAGGCATCTCTCGTTATATAGAGATTTTTTTATCCGCTCTACATTTAAAATCCTTCGGATTTTATTGTTCATTCTTTTTAGAAAAAAACGAACCAAGAAAAGCGCGCTACAATAAAACCGGTAGGCAGAGTGAAGTGAAAGGGCAATTGTTGAAAACGTTTTGTGGTGCTTTATATACGCCCCGCCGGCCGGAAGCCGGCGGGAGG
>JAMONI010000071.1 GCA_027065935.1 Flavobacteriales bacterium
CTGCGGACCCGACCAAACAAAAGGCAAAAAGCCCAATACGGTGGAGATTAAGGTCAGGCTGACAGGGAAAATTTTATGCCTGTAAGCTTGCAGGTAAACGGATGAAATCCGGGTCCGGGGATTTTGTTTGCGCAAACTCAAGTATTCATACATAATATAATATACGGCATTAACCGTGAGGCCGCTCACCAAAACGAATCCTGCAATGCCGCCTTGGTCGAAAGGAAAATCGAACAGATAAAAAATTAAAAATATGCCGATAAACGAAACCGGAACCATAGAGATAACGATTAAAGCGTAACGGAAATTTTCGAAAAATATCAAACTTATACCCCAAATCATCAATATGACAAACAGAATCAAAGAAGCGTAACGGTTTTCTTCACCGGAAAAAAGAAAATAGCGGTCGCTTAATTTAAAAGTAATGCCCACCGGAAGTATCCGGGAAAGCGAGTCGAGTTTTTGACGGATGACTTTTTTTCCGAACTTAGATGCGCCCGTGTATTGCACGTGAACGTATTTGTAATATTCTTGATTTTGTTTAAATATCACGGGAGGTTGGTTGAGGGTGTCGATGGTGGAAAAGTATGCTAACTTTACCGGACGTTTTTCAGGAGTTAACAAGTCGTGCTGTAAATGCCAGATGTCAAACCCCGAAGCTTGGCGTTCTTGTAATCGAAACTGGGTGTATTTACCATTCCAATAGGTCCGGAAGGAAGGAGCCTTGTTCGGGGTGCGCAAACGGATTTGTTTCAGGATTTCTCCTGGCGTGATGTTTAAAATGCTCAATACTTCGGGCTTTAGCCGAAGACGCAAGAATTGTTCATGCCTGTAGGTAGGATATCGAAAGGTGGTGATTCCGATTTCATTGATTCTCGGGTGACTTAACAAGCGGATTTTAAGCGTGTCGATCCACCGGTTAAGGTGCGCCGGGTTATAGCCTTTGGCTTCGATGAGAAAGTTGTAATTGCTTCCGGCGTATGTTTGATTATCGAATCCTTTACCGACACCGTATATGTTCCATGATATACCGCCCCAATCCAAAGCTTTTTGAATTAAACGTGATTTTACGGAATAAGCGAGATTTTCTTTTCCCTTGTCAAAGATAATTTCGGTTTGTCCGTACCCCGAATCGTAAACGTCGGTTTTAAACACATGAATTCCGGGAATTTGTGCCAAATAATTGTCGATGCTTAAAAATACTTCGTTGAATTGCTCCAAATTACTTCCCAAGGGCATACGTCCGGTAACGTATAATTTGGTTTCGGTATTTTCGCGGTACACGGCGCCCTCATACACATAATAAGAAAACAAGCGCAAGCTTCCTCCGAGATATTTGTCGGCATAAGGTTTGATTTTTTCCCTGTACCAATCGCTTCCCAAGGTTTTGTTATACAAAGAAGCCAACGGATGGGGGCTTTCAATATGTTCGGGCAACATAAAAAGCGGAATGCCGAACAACAATACGACCAACACGATGAAAAGCGGTCGCAAACGAAAGGAGAAGTTTAAAAAACGTTCGTAAAACCGGTAAAACAAACCCGGCTTACGCTCATGCTTGGCACCTATCAAACCGAATCGACCGAGCAAAACCGGCGTAAAGAACAGCGCCGTTATGACGGACGTGATAAGGTTGAAGATGATGACCAAGGCAAAATCACGTAATTTGGTTTGTAATTTTTCGTCCAAAAGAAAAATTACCGAGAGAGCGGCTATCGTGGTGAGGGTAGCGGCTAAAACGGGTAAAAATACCGAAGACCGGTTTTGATTTTTCAAATGGTCGCTTACTACGATAATATTATCAATCATCAACCCGAACGAGATGGTGATTCCGGCCAGGGAATAGAGTTCGATTCGAATGCCGGACATATAGTATAAGAGAAAAGCCCAACCTAAAGCGATGCTTAACGAAAATAAAACCGTCAAAAAATAACCGGTGTTTCTTGTTATTGCCCATACAAAAAGCAAAAGAATGGACAGCACGGCCAAGGTGCGTATAAAAATTTTACGGAGTTCGTCGCGAACAAAACGGGTACTGTCATAAGTTTTGACGATTTGTATGCCGGAAGGCCATTGCTGCAAAGCATTTTCGATGATTTCTTCCACCTGATTGCGAAGTACGAGCGTATTAGCCGAACGAAGCGGATATAAGGAAAGAATAAGACTTGTTTTGCCGTTAACCCGGTGATAAGCCGAAGGCGGTTGCGGGCGCACTTTGACCGAAGCGATGTCGGTAAGATAAACGGTTCGTCCTTGATGACGCTTGACGGGAATTTTCCAATCTTCCGGCTGCCCCTTGTCCAATATAACCGAAACGGTACGGCCGGAGATAACGGTTTTTCCCAAACTCTCTTGCCGGGTATATTTTCTTATGGCTTCAATGATTTGTCGAGATGAAATTCCGTATAATTCCATCAAGCGGTGATCAAACAAAATCAGGTATTCCCGTGGATGAAATCCTTGTACTTTTACCCTGTCCAGTTGAGGCAACGCGTGGAGTTCGGGAAGCAGTTGACGTTCCAACCACCGGTAAATGTCATAAGTATCCCTGTCGGCATAGACCTGATAAACCAAAAAAGCCGAACGGTCTTGTTCTTCGGGATTGCGTAAGCTTATTTGCGGATACGACACGGCCTCGGGCAAACGGTCGACAAGTTGACGAACGGCCGTGGCGATTTCCAACCGTGCTTGATCGGGATCGGTATAACGGTCCAAGGTAACCACAATATATCCGAAGCCCGAATAGGCATAAGTGCGAATGCTTTTGATGCCTTCCACCATAGCGATTTTTTCTTCAAGCAAGGCGCCCGCTTTTTTGTCCACCGTTTCGGGAGACGCTCCTTTAAAACTGTAAGAAATGTAGATTTCCGCAGTACCCTCCGATGGATGTAATTGAACATTTAAGCGGGGAATCAACGCATAGCCCGACACGGCAACGAGGATAAAAACAACAAATACCCTGAAATCCGAAAAGCCGTACTTGGTTAAATTCATAGTGTGAATTGATATTCAAAATTAATTCAATTTTAAATTATTTAAAATCGAGATATGAACATTCCATAGTATAGGGATATAAACTTTAGATATTTTGAAGCAAGGTGTGTTTTTTTCTGTTGCAAGCCACCGGGCACCCTAACGGGGATCTTCAAGATTCCGTGAACAACCCCACCGACACCTACTTGAAGTCTATTCAATGTGTGAGTCACTGATTTAAAAAAAGAGTAAAGCTCACAGATAATTCGGATTCACGGCAAAACTTCCTCTCCCGGACTCTAAAAAAATAGGAAGAGTAAGATTAACCGGATTAAAAAAAAACAATCAATACGATTGATTTTTTTGTTTATTACCAACAAAACTAACATTTTTTTCGTATTTTAATAATTGAATATACCCACTTAATATTTTCAGTGTTATTTATTGATAACCTTTGCTTGAAATTTACGAAATTTTATTAGAATATACTTAATTTTATTATATTTGACATTGAATTGAAAAAAACTTTCTGAATTCTTCTGTTATGTCTATATATAAAATTAAAAAAACAGATATTTTCATTTATTTATTGTTTATTTTCATTATTTTTCCTTGGAATTTAACAGGGCAATACGTATC
>JAMONI010000072.1 GCA_027065935.1 Flavobacteriales bacterium
TCGAGAATGATTCTTATGAGCGAAGCGAATGTTAGCATCATTTGGAAACGTCCGGCGTAACGGGTCGAAGCGCGATTTTTCCGGTTCGCTTTTTTCTAAAAAAAACCGGACATAAAATCCGTAGGATTTTAAATGTAGAACGGTTTTAATAAATCCTCAGCGTAACGTGAGATTCCTCAGTCGTCCCGATAGCTATCGGGACCTCCTTCGTCCGCAGGATCCCTATGGGAGCATGACATTGGTCGGTCTTTTAGTCTTTTATTGCCTTCGGGACGCGTATGTCATTCCGAACGAATGTGAGGAATCTCAATCACAAACCACGCTGCGCATTAAAATAAATCGAGGGGCACCCGTAGGCGGGCGTTTCGTCGAGAATGATTCTTATGAGCGAAGCGAATGTTAGCATCATTTGGAAACGTCCGGCGTAACGGGTCGAAGCGCGATTTTTCCGGTTCGCTTTTTTCTAAAAAAACGGACATAAAATCCGCAGGATTTTAAATGCGGAGGAAACTTAATAAATCCCTCTATATCGTGAGATTCCTCACCCGACATTAGCTGTCGGGTTCGCAATGACAATTCCCGTGTCATTCCCGATACGAGTCGGTGACCGGCGGCCGGAGGTAGCAGGAATGCAACAAGCATGATTCCGCCCCTGTCCGTTGTAATCCCCGAATGTGTTGCCGATTGCTTAGTTTTGCATAAATATTGCATAGATGGAAAAGAACAACAAGGAGAATATCATCCGGGTGGACTTGAAAAAGATTATTCGTTCGCGCCCCGAATGGTATCTCAAATATATGCCGGGATTTGCTATCGAGTTTCTCAAACGATTGGTCAAAGAAGATGAAATCAACGAGGCCTTAAGGAAAATCGGGCATTTGAAAAACTTCGATTTTATTGAAGCGGCCATTAAAGAATTGCAATTAAAAATCATCGTAATGGGTGAAGAAAATATTCCCCGTCACAGCCATGTGATTTTTGTAGGCAATCACGCCTTGGGCGGACCCGATTTTTTTGCCTTGATGTATGTTTTGAAAAAACGTTATTCCAAGGTCAACCACCTAACCAATGACGTTTTAATGGGCTTTAACCAACTGTCGGACTTTTTTATTCCAGTAAATGTTTTCGGAAAAAACCCGGAAAAGTATAAAAAAATATTAGTCGAACGCCTTGAAAAGTCGGATGCACCGGTTACTATTTTTCCATCGGGGCAAGTGGCCCGGTATATCAACGGCAAGTGGGACGACGGACTTTGGCGTAGCGGATTTGTCCGGTTTGCCAAGAAATATCGAAAAACCGTAGTGCCGTTTTTTATTCCCACCCGGAATTCCCGAGCCTTCTACCGGGTTCACCGGATTCGGAAAATGTTGGGCATTCCGTTGAATTTGGAGCTTTTCCTCTTACCGCGCGAGATGTTCAAAAAACGGAACCAAAGCATTGAAATAATTTTCGGCCAACCTATTCCTCCCGATTTTTTTACCGACGAAAAAAGTGTTCACCAATGGAGCGATACGGTAAAAAAAATGACCTACGCTTTGGGACAAGAAAATCCGGAATCCCGGCATGACGACCGCTAAAAAGCCCATCATTTCATATCCTGACGGTTCTCGCCCGCTTGCTTATTTTTTAACAACACAAGTATGTGCATATTTTCAATCTTCAAGTTTTTTTCATCATCGGCATCTTGTCTGACAACGAGTTCCTTAAAAATTAACTTCGTAGCAATTTCACCGTATTGATTTTCCAACGACAAGTCTTCGGAAGAGAAATCCGTGTCGTTAGTACCGGATTCCTTTTTTGCCTTCAAGTCAACGATGAAATGTTGCAAATCGACCCGGGCCGTTACGGAATCATTTTTTTGAATGATTAACAGGTTATCTTTCAACCGGAAAGCATAATCGCCCTGTTCTCGCAAAGTATTGTTAACAAGATATACATCGAACAGCAAATCATAACCGGCAATAACTAACGGACGGGTATCCAAATCACCGGGATGAACATAAAGCATTAGGGGCGGTCCTTCGGGGTTATGATAAAAATTTTGATACACTTCTTCAATCAACCCTGCCAAGGGCTCCCGGTTTTCACCTTCCGGCTCAAATCCCGTGCGCCGGGTGATTTCATCGGTGTACTTACGCTCGGACAACAACTTCACCACCGACCTCAATTCCCTTTTTTCTTGCCCGTACAATTGGAAGTTATTTTGTTCGGCAAGGCGAATCAATCGCTCTAACCGGTGTAATTGACTGCGCTTGGTAAAAGCAAAAGCGCTCCAAGGCCCTATGGCGCTTAACATAGCTAACGCAATAAAACTCAACACAAAAACTTTTAAGGATTTTCGCCGGCTTATCAATACGTACAAACTCATTCCCAGCATCCATAATCCGGTCAGCAGTACATAATACCGGTTTTCCGTAAAACCGTAATCGGCAATGCGGCGCCCAATGGCTACGAACAATAATACCGACAAAAGGATAAAAACCGCAAAAAACACGGGATAAAATCTGCGAATTAACGTAGATTTTGAAGACGGACTTACCGGGTAAACGATAAAATAAACCGCAAATCCCAAAAAACCGAACACGAGTATCAACCAACTGACACCTCCTCTCGGCAAATCCCATTGAACCAATATCTTAACGGCATAAGCGGTCAAAATCACCGCGTATAAAATCAACAGGGGAATGAGCAAGTATTTGGAAAACATTTCCAACAAAGACGGATAAGGCTTTACTTGGGTATTCCAAGGTGCTTCGGGCAAATACGAAACAAAGAGCAAGGTAAGCAACATCCCGGCAGAAAAAGCAAAAACCTTAAAATACAGACTTCCGTCCAAATGAACTTGAAAAAGAAATTCCAAAGATAACAAAGCCAACACCATCCCCAAATAAAAAATCAAGGAAAAAATCACCCCGATTACCCATGCCTTTATAACGTCCGTCACATAATTCCAAAATGCGCTTTTATCCTGCACCGAAAGAAAGGGCGCAACGAAAACCGCCAAATGCCCAACAACAAAATATGTTGCAAACCGGTAACCTACAACGGGATTTTCAAAGGCTTCTTTCGTGCCGGGCAGAAGCAAATAATACAAGAGCAACAAAACCAACACGGACAATTGCGGAATCCAATAAAACTTCTTGTTTCGGTCCCGCAAATAAGTCGAAAACAACTTGGCGGCAATAAGCCAGCTCACCCCCAGCAGAAAAACCATCAGGATTTTCAGATATTTGAAAACCTCTTTGTTATCCAAACTCTCGGCAACCTCGATAAGCCAAATCGCATATAGCGTTCCGGCCAAAGCCCAAAGCAGAACCAAAGGAAAACGAAAAAAAGCTTGCTTAACTTTCCCTAAGGAGCGCTTTAAATATGAAGATAATGTTTTCATTTTAAACGGTAATTATAAAACCAACGCTCCGGGCATAACTTTATTGCTATGTGTCGTACTCCCGAGAAATCAAAACTTAAACGGAAGCTTCACGCCCAAATACGGAATATAAATTTTCTTGTCCGACACCTGCTTTAAAGGATAACCCAAACCGTAAACCAGGCTGATTTTATTAAACAAGGTTTCGGCCCCAAAAATAATAAG
>JAMONI010000073.1 GCA_027065935.1 Flavobacteriales bacterium
AAAAACTCGAAAACAATAAAACCCGATAATCATGGCACATCCTAAGAAAAGACAATCAAGAGCGAGAAGAAACAAACGGCGCACTCATATCAAGTTGCGCGTTCCTCAAATAGCAATAGACCCCGTAACCAAAGAAGCCCATTTATATCACCGGGCGCACTGGCACGACGGGAAATTGTATTATCGCGGTAAAGTATTGTATGACCCCGAAGCCGCTTCGGAAGAGTAAGTTTTTTGTGTGAATTACGTCAAAAAAACGCCTGTTTTTGTCCTATAACAGGTGTTTTTTTTATCAAATGATGATTAATGTAAGATCGGATTGAATAATTTTTTTTACCTTGTAGTTCCAAAAAAAACGAATTATGGATTTAAAAGAAATTCAAAATTTGATAAAGTTCGTTTCCAAATCCGGAGTGAGCGAAGTGAAATTGGAAACGGAAGATTTTAAAATAGTGATTAAAAACACCCCCGATGTTAAGGTGGCGGCGGTTCCTCCCGTGGCGCCCGTAGTTTCCCAAGCCGTTCCGGCCGCCCCTGCACCGACCCAACCCGCTCCTTCGGAACGGAAAGCACCGGAAAGCACACCGGAATCCGCCAAAGAAGACGACAGTAAATACGTTACCATCAACGCCCCCATCATAGGAACCTTTTACCGGCGCCCCGCCCCCGACAAACCGCCTTTCGTGGAAGTAGGCGATACGGTGAAGCCCGGGGATGTGGTCTGCCTGATTGAAGCCATGAAGTTGTTTAACGAAATCGAATCCGAAGTCAGCGGAAAAATAGTAAAAGTATTGGTGGAAGACGGAACACCGGTAGAATACGACCAACCTTTATTTCTGGTAGATCCTTCGTAACTTCAAAAAAGGAGATTCATGTTTAAAAAAATACTCATTGCCAACCGCGGGGAAATCGCCTTGCGGGTGATACGCACCGCCAAAGAAATGGGCATAAAGACCGTGGCGGTATATTCCAAAGCCGATGCCGAAAGCCTTCACGTACGTTTTGCCGACGAAGCCGTATGTATAGGTCCGGCGCCTTCGTCCGAGTCTTATTTGAACATTCCTCAAATTATTGCCGCCGCCGAAATAACCAATGCCGACGCCATTCATCCCGGATACGGTTTTTTGGCCGAAAACGCCAAATTTGCCAAAATATGCTACGATCACGGCATCAAATTTATAGGTCCCACACCCGAAATGATTAACCAAATGGGCGATAAGGCAACGGCAAGAGAAACCATGATTAAAGCCGGCGTTCCCGTGATTCCGGGTTCGGAAGGCATTTTACAATCCTACGAAGAAGCCGAGAAACTCGCCGGCGAAATAGGATATCCGGTAATGCTGAAAGCAACCGCAGGTGGCGGCGGAAAAGGTATGCGCGCCGTATTCGACAAAGGCGAACTGAAAAAAGCTTGGGAAACCGCCCGTCAGGAAGCCAAAGCGGCCTTCGGCAACGACGGAATGTATATGGAAAAACTAATCCTGGAACCCCGCCATATCGAAATCCAAATTATCGGCGACCAATACGGTAATGCCGCCCACTTGTCCGAACGGGATTGCTCCATCCAACGACGCCATCAAAAATTGCTTGAAGAAACGCCTTCGCCCTTTATGACCGACGAACTGCGCGAAAAGATGGGGGAAGCGGCCGTGAAAGCGGCCCGAGCCATCAATTACGAAGGTGTGGGCACGGTGGAATTTTTGGTGGATAAAAATCGTAACTTCTACTTTATGGAAATGAACACGCGCATTCAAGTGGAACATCCCATCACCGAACAGGTCATCGATTACGACCTGATTCGAGAACAAATCAAAGTGGCGGCAGGCATTCCCATCACGGGAAAAAACTACTATCCCAAACTGCATTCCATAGAGTGTAGAATCAACGCCGAAGATCCGTATAATGATTTCAGGCCGTCGCCGGGAAAAATTACTTCGTTACATATCCCGGGCGGTCATGGAATCCGGGTGGACACACATGTGTATGCAGGTTATTCCATTCCGCCGTTCTATGACTCTATGATTGCCAAACTCATCACTACCGCCCAAACGCGCGAAGAAGCCATATTGAAAATGAAACGTGCTTTGGAAGAATTTGTAGTGGAAGGGGTAAAAACCACTATTCCGTTTCATTTGCAATTAATGGACGACCCCGATTTTATCGAAGGAAACTATACCACCAAGTTTTTGGAAAACTTCAGATTAAAACCTCAAGAAGATTAAGCCTCAAGTAATGAAACGAAAAAAACCGCTCTAATGAGCGGTTTTTTCTTTATAGCGAATAGAGTTTTGATTTATCTGCTCATATAAATTTTTTCATAATCGTCGGTTTTGTCTTCACTTTCCAAGACGAGTTCATCTTCTTCAAATACGATAATAATAAAAGAATCCCCGTCCATAATCAACTTCATCGGTTCGGCATCTCGAATAAATTGATAAATTCCATCGGTAATGACGGGATTTCCGTTTACTTTAAAGTCATACTTCCCGTTATCCTTATAAATAACCACGGCATTTTGAAACATGTTGGTTTGCAATGCCTGTCCCGTAGCGGCATCATATTCTACGATCTTAAGCAGGTTCCATGGACTTTCTTTCAAAAGAGCCTGGTAATCGATTTCTTTTTCTTTTTTCTTGCAGGATACGGTATGCGATATCAATAAAACCGACAGCAAAATCCAGGATAATTTTTTTAAATTTTTCATATACTCCGTTTTTTATGTTTGATACCGGAATTCGAGCAATTTTTATGCCTTTCGCTGCCGGTCAAGCGTTTTGTCCGGTAAAATGTCGATTTGGTTGAATGAATTTTATTTTAGGTTAAATAAGGCAAAGCGGAAGGTGATGTTTAATAATGGTTTGGAATAAAAAAAATCGTCTTTCAAAAAGGTTTTTTTATACTTTTGCAAAAAAACAGGCATGAAAAAGTTATTTGTTTTTACTGTTTTATTTTTGCTGTATAATAGTGCTTCGGCACAAAAAATGACGGGTGCGGGAAAAGATTTGTTTCAAAGCACTTACCTAACCTTCTCGAAGAAAAAACCGATTCTATTAATCCTGAACGACGGCACGAAAGTGCAAGGAACTTTAAAAAAATTGAAAAGAAAGGGATTAATTATTCAAAGCGTATTTTTAAAAGAAAAATCCGGTAAAGTGTCAGAGTTTCCGGCTAGCAAAATAAAAGAAATGTATGCTTATCCGCACGGCTTTGATAAAGCGATGAAAACATTAGACCTTGTAACCAATATTTATAAAATCCAACGAAAAGATACCCAATACGGTATGTTGAAAGATGGAGCGGTGTTGCTGCGTGGTTTGAAGATTTCGTTGAGAAACAAAAAAGCTCCGAAATATTATTTGATTCAACTGCTAAATCCCGAGTTTGACCGTTATTTGGAAGTGTACGGTGATCCGCATGCCCATAAAACCGCCAGCGTTCAATTCGGGATGATGACCATGGCGGGAGGGCTTGAAAAATCTTATTATGTAAAAAAAGGAGATAAAATCTATTACATTAGAAAGAAAGATTTCAAAAAAGATTATGTCAAATTATTCGGAGATTGTAAGGAGTTCATCAAA
>JAMONI010000074.1 GCA_027065935.1 Flavobacteriales bacterium
AAGAAAACGCTTGACGGGCTGTCCGAGAATTACAAGAATGAAAGAAATCACCAAATACGTGATAACAGGGGTAATTTTTTGCAAAAACCAAATAAAAACACCTATAGCCAAAAGCGTAAATACCGCTTTTAAAATTCCTTTGGCAATCTCGTTCGAACGCACAAATCGATTCATATCGAGATGATTCTTATTTCTTGTAAATTTAATAAGAATATTTGAATAATATCCGACACAAAAAAACGAATCCAAATGTTACATAATTTATATTATGTTAAATTAAAACCTTTGAAATGGTCTTTTCTCTTAATTGATTAACTTGTTTTAGAGATTTCTTGCTAAATCTCCCTATTGATTTTATCCCAATCGATTGCGAAATCGGTTGAGTTTTTTTGTTCGATAATTTTTTTCAAAATCTCGCGGGAACAATTACCTTGATATTGATCGGGAGTTCGTCCGCAGAATCGACACGGATCACCGTCGGGATTGGTTTCGGGATTCATGGATGCACACGTGCCTTCGAATTTTCCTTCTTTTTTTAAAAGAATTTTAATGCCTATTCCTGCAAATCCTATCAGCAAAAGCAATAAGGTGATGCCCAATATGATCCAAAATTCATGCATATTTTCACTTTTTTCGGTTTCGTTTGCGTTTCATTTCTTCTTGCAAACGGCGTTGTTGTTCGGCTTGTTCCATCAGAGCTTGCAATTTGGCTTGAAAACGGCTTTGTTTTTTCGGCTTTTTCTTATTCTCTTCGATTTGGGCTTTTACCTTTTCTTCGTCAATCACATAATTTTTGATGACATACACGATGACCAAGCTCAAAAAAGTGGAAATCATGTAATACAAACTCAATCCGCTAGCGTAATTATTGAAGAAGAAAAACATCATAAAAGGCATTAGGTACAACATCCATTTCATCATTTTCGACAGGTCGGGCATACCTTCCTGAGTGGGCATCGACATGTTTTGCGAACTTTGATTCATTTTCATATAAACAAACATCAACACGGATGCTATTAACGCAAAAATACTGATATGATTACCGATAAACGGAATGTTAAAAGGCAAGGTTACAAAACTTTCATACGACGACAAATCGTTTACCCATAAAAATCCTTTATGGCGCAAATCCAGTTCGGCCGGGAAAAATCTGAACAAGGCGTAAAAAATAGGAATAAACAATAAGGACGGCACACATCCCGATAGCGGACTCACGCCGGTTTTGGACTGCAAAGCCATAATTTCTTTTTGGCGTTTCATCGGGTTGTCCTTGTATTTTCTGTTGATTTCTTCCATCTCGGGGCGGATGATTTTCATTTTGGCTTGCGAAACGTAAGTTTTGTAATACAAGGGCGAAGTAACCAACCTGACAATTAGTGTCATCAGAATTATAATCAGCCCGTAATTGGAGATGAATTTTTTCAAAAAATCGAACAAAGGCATAAATGCATATTTGTTAATCCACCCGAAAATCCCCCACCCCAACGGGATAATTTCTTCCAAATCCATGTCGTAAGATGCCAACAACTCGTAGTCATTTGGCCCGTGATACCATTTCATTTCATAATACAGGTTTCCGTTTTCGGGTTGCAACCGGGTATCCAAAAAGAAATGTTTGGTATGTATGCTGTCTTGTTCTTTGTCACGTAAGCTTATTTGCTTGAACCGGGCTTTTTCAAACGGTTTTTGCCCGGTTATGATAAATGAAGAAAAGAAATGTTGCTTGAAATCCACCCAATCGACATCTTCGGCTTCGTCGGAATCTTCCTTGCTCAATGCACTCAATTCGTCGATTTTGCCGTCTTCGTATTCGTATTTCAGGGTGGTAAAATTATTTTCGTATTTGGGATCGAACTCGTGACTGTAAGCTTTCAAATCCCAATGCAAGTCGTAGGCATCGTCCGACAAAATGTATCCGAGATTTTTCGTATAAACCTTAAAATCAATCATGTAGTCGTTTTGCGGTATGCGATACTCGAATGCCAAATATTTATCCTGTCCCGCAAATAATTTCATGGTAACAATCGTGACACTGTCGGTCCGTTTGACTTCGGGAACAAAAGGAAAATCACGCGTTGAAATAATTTTTCCGTTTTTTAGTTTCAAATCGATGTTAAAATCCTGATTATTATCGATGAGTCGAACCGGTTTTCCTTTGGCATTGGTATGGCGGTTCAACAATAATTTTTCAAAAGCGCCGCCCCGGGATGAAATACTGATGTCGAAAAGTTCGGTTTTTACTTGCACCGGTTCGGAAGGGGGCAATTGCAACGCATAGGCAAAATCGCCCATTTGGTTTTGGAGGCTTTTCCATTGCAAACTATCCTCCGGCCTCGCAGGTTTTATTTTGTTTTTTTCTTTCAGGGCCTGCTCGGTCTGCGCGGCTTTGGCCGCTTCTTCTTTTGATTTTCTTGCGTTTTCACAACTTTTTGCCGTAAAATAAAAGGCAATAGTTAGGATGATGTATTGAATGAGCAAACTTTTAAAACTGGGTCGCCTTACTTCTCGTTTTTCTTGCGATGTTTTTCCTTTTTTGGCGGTGGATTTTTTGTTCTGCTTTGCTGCCATAAGTTAAGATTTCTTTTGTTTTACCGACTGACGAATAAATGCCGTAAACAACGGATGCGGCTGCGCCACCGTGCTTTGGTACTCGGGATGAAATTGCACACTGACAAACCAAGGATGGTCTTTGAGTTCGAAGGCTTCGGTGAGTCCTTTTTCGGTGTCGGTGGCGGATACGAGCATCCCGGCTTTTTCAAAAGCTTCTTTATAGGTTTCGTTAAAAAAATACCGGTGTCGATGACGTTCTTTAATCACATCCGTTCCGTATGCTTGATGAATTTTGGTTCCTTCTTTGAGCCGGATTTCTTTTTGTCCCAAACGCATGGTGCCACCCATAGCGTTTTGCTCCGATTGTTCGGGCAATAAATCAATAACGGGATGAGGCGTATCCGGATCGATTTCGGTGGAATTGGCTTGACGGAGTCCCAACACATTGCGTGCAAATTCGATGACGGCCATTTGCATGCCGAAACATATGCCCAACAGCGGAATTTTGTTTTCACGCGCATACCGGAGAGCTTCTATCTTTCCTTCAATACCGCGCGAACCGAACCCCGGCGCTATCAGAATGCCGTCCGTATCCCGGAAATATGATGCGGTATTACTGGCATTAAGCTTTTCGGAACTCACCCATTTTACATTGAGTTTCAAGCTGTTATGCACACTTGCGTGAAGCAATGCTTCGGATATGGATTTATAAGCGTCGCGCAATTCCACGTATTTTCCCACTAAAGCTATGTTTACACTTCCCGGAGCAGAGCGGAGTTTGTCCAAAAAGTGTTGCCAGTCTTCCAAATCGGGGGCGGAAACTTCGTCGATTAATTGAAGTTGTTCCAACACCGCCCGGTCCAAGCCTTCTTCCTTCATTTTTAACGGCACTTCATAAATCGATTCCACATCGATAGCTTCGATAACACGAGAGGGTTTTACATTTGTAAACAGGGCGATTTTCCGTTTCAAATCCTTGG
>JAMONI010000075.1 GCA_027065935.1 Flavobacteriales bacterium
GATTTTGATGACATTAATTTTTCCTTGGCTTTTTACCGCTTTGCGGGGTTTGAAACCTTTAACTGGTAATATCCCTAAAAGTGTGTAGGGAATTTTTAAAGTTTCCACGCCATATTGTTCGGAAAACCGACGCCCGAAAACCATACCCCAAAAAATCCACCCTGCGCATTCAACTCAATCGAGGGGTTAACCGCAGGCGGGCGTTTCGTATTTTCCCGGTTCGTTTTTTTTCTAAAAAAACCGGACATAAAATCCGTAGGATTTTAAATGTAGAACGGTTTTGATAGCTACCGGGACTTCTCAATTGAAGGTGAGTCGTATCGACCTTCGGAATGACATTGGTCGTTCTTTTAGTCTTTTATTGCCTTCGGGACGCGTATGTCATTCCGAACGTAAGTGAGGAATCTCAATCACAAACCATCCCGCGCATTCAACTCAATCGAGAGGATACCCGCAGGCGGGCGTTTCGTCAAGAATGATTCTTATGAGCGGAGCGAATGTGGGCATCATTTGGAAACGTCCGGCGTGACGGGTCGAAGATTTATTTGTAGCGCGTTTTTTTCGGTTCGTTTTTTCTAAAAAACCGGACATAAAATCCGAATGATTTTAAGTATGGACAAGATAAAAAAATCTTCAGCATAGTGTGGAGGAGTATCACGAATAGCTTTTTCATTTTTAGATGCCTTTCGACACATTCGTAAATTGTTCCCGTGTAAACCGAAGAGTTTTTTTCGTTTTTATTTGTTTTTGGGTTGATTATTTGACCGGTTGAAAAACTTCACTTTACCCACTTTTCGGGATAGTATCCCCTTATAACACGATATGTTACTTTTGTTAAAATTATTTTTGTAACTTCGCATAAAACATATGCGTTATGATAAGCCATATTTTTCCTCTCGGAATGTTCGGTACCACCGAAATCATTGTGATAGTGTTAATTATCCTGTTGCTGTTCGGCGGTCGTAAAATTCCCGAGTTGATGCGAGGATTGGGGACGGGAATTAAGGAATTTAAAAACGCAACCAAAGATAATCCCGACTCCAACCAAAAAGTCGAGTAATTGTTACCGGACCGGTTCGACGGTTTTTAAAATGGCTTCCAGTTCGGTAAGCATGTTGCGTTTTTCGTCGGACGGCAGGTAAATAAATCCTTCGGCAATCACCACTTTGTCGTCAAGCGGAATAATATAGTTCAAATAAGGTCCTCCCATGTAATCGTTTTCCACTTCCCACAAGCCTCTGCTTTCGATGACTTGCATTTCGTTAAAGTGCAATCGTTGCTGAACGGGGGCAAAAGATTTTTCGGTAACCATCCAAGTTTCGGGCAACGGACCGGGTATATACTTCTTTCCGATGCTGTCCCGTATTTTCGTAATCCGCTCCGCCACACTTTCCAAGGGTTGTTTGGGAACGGAATAGAGCAAAATATTTTTACTTCCGAACGGCAAGTCTTCCCGGTACCAAAAAAATCCGTCTTTTTCCACGATTTTTTTAAACGAATTGGGTAAGTCGATTGTAATACCGAGCATTTCCCGGATTTTCGAGTCGTCCGTCAAATCTTTCTTTCTAAACCGGCTTTGCAATACGGCAATATCGTTGTCTTTAAAAAGTTTGATGATGCTATCGGCTTTACGGTTCAAAATATCCGAAATTTCTTTATTGTCGCGTCCGGTAATTTTTACGATGATCTGCGGTTCGGCGTATTCGTCGTGCAAAACTTTCAATCCGGCCGGAGCGCCTTTTTCAATCATCAGGATATTTCGCAGTATAAAAAAGGTTTCATCATACACTTCGGGAGCGATTTGGTTAATGGAAAAAAGGGGTTCGCGTTGAGGAAGCACCAATACGTCCCGGGCAAAATATTTACGGACGGTATCGCCCAACGCACCTTTCCAATCTTTGTCTTCCATGACCAATAAAAGCTGATTGATTTTTCCGGTGGAGTCGAATTTTACTTTTTCGGAAGTTTCGCAGGACCATAAGACCGATGATAACAAATAACCTATGAATAGATATTGAAGCGCACTTTTCATGATTTATGAATTTTTATCTTCATGCCGGGAGTGAGTTTTTTACTCGATTTCATCCCGTTCCATCGCATCAAATCCCGTACCGAAACCTTATATTTTCGAGATATGTTCCATAAAGTGTCTCCCGGTTTTACTTTATAATAGACTACGTCTTTTTTGCGAGGCGTTGCGCTAACGCGATTTCTTGTGTAAATTTTAAGTTTTTGCCCCACCCGGATTCTACTGCTTTTGAGCCGGTTCCATTTTTTGATTTTAGCCACACTTGTTCCGTAGCGTCTTGCAATTTTTCCCAAGTAATCGCCGGGTCTCACGCTGTAGATGACGTAATCCGGCATCGTATAGAACTTGGGCAAGGGTTTTTCTCTTTTGTTCCAGTCTTTTTCCACTGCAGCATAAAAATCCTTTTCATACAATGCAAATAGTTGAGCCACTTTGTAAGGAAGACGAATAAAATATTCTTTTGTTTCCACATAAGGGACGATGTCCAATTTATAGGCCGGATTTAAAAACTCCAATTCGTCTTCCGAAACGGGGAACACTTTGGCTATTTGCTCGAACGATACGGTTTTCTTTACCTTAATCGTATCGGTCAAGATATATGAATAAGCGGGTTCGACGGGCTTAATGCCGTAATAATCCTTATATTCGTATAAAAACCAAACCGCAAGGAATTGCGGTACGTAACCGGCCGTTTCGCGAGGCAGGTAAAAGCGTAGATTCCAATAATTTTTATAACCTCCCGATCGCCTGATAGCGCGTGATACGTTGCCCGCCCCGGAATTATAAGCGGCCAATACCAAATTCCAATCTTTAAACAAATCATACAAATCTTTTAAGTGGCGTGCAGCGGCTTGTGTGGACAGTTCGGGCGAAAATCTTTCGTCCAAATACGAAGTTATTTCCAAACCGTATGTTTTACCGGTGAAATACATAAATTGCCATAGCCCGGCGGCTCCCATCCGTGATACGGCCAATGGATTTAACGCCGATTCGACCACAGGAAGATGTTTAAGTTCCAGCGGGATATTGTTTTTGTCAAGCTCCGCTTCAAACATGGGATAATAATAATGCTCGCCCAAGCCGAAAATCCGTTCCAAGCGTTGTTTGTTTTTAAGCATCCGTTTGACCGTGGATTCCAATGCAGGGTGATAAATGATTTCGATGGGCGAAACGGCATTTAATTGTTGGATTTGAAGTTTAAAAATTTCCGTATCGAAATTATTTAATGCCGGCAATGTGTCGTTATCTTTAGTCAATAGCGGTTGCAACATGAAACTTTCGTACCAAAGGCTGTCCACGCGTTGTAGCGAATCGACATCGCGTATGGTCGAGGCCAGTTCTTCCAAAGTCAAGGTGTCGGCAAGCGGTATTGTTTCCGTGACGGACAACGAATCGGTTTGGGCCGTAGCCCTTAAAATGAAATGGAGCGATAGTATGACCAAGAGTTTTCTCATAAAAAAACAACGTAAAGTTCGTCCGGTT
>JAMONI010000076.1 GCA_027065935.1 Flavobacteriales bacterium
GCCGGCATTTTTTACATACAGTTCGGTTCCTATGGCAACGTTCCGTTCGGGAGTTTCGGCCAACTGCTTATGCAACGCATCCCACGAACCCAAATCGTTCCATCCGAAAGACACGGGCAATACCCGTACGTTAGAGGCCTTTTCCATGATGCCGTAATCCACCGAGATATTTTCCAACTGCGGAAAGATTTCCCGAATTTGTTCGTTTACCTTGTCCGAGTGGAAATCAACGGTTTGCAACTTTTTTACCATTCCGGGCAAGTGCTTCCGGAAAGCTTCGAGGATTACGCCGGTTTGCCAAACGAAAATACCGGCGTTCCATAAGTAATCACCCGCCCGCAAGTAACTAAGAGCCGTTTCGTAATCGGGTTTTTCTACAAACCGGATGACTTTTTTAAATTCCGAAGTATCGTTTTTATCGTAGCGGATATAGCCGTATCCGGTGTGCGGCGTTTCGGGGCGAATGCCTAAGGTGAGCAATACCCGGTTTTTTCTTATAAAATCCATAGCACGCCTCATGTCATCCGCAAATTGCTTTTCGTTTCCGATATAATGGTCGGAAGGCAGGACGGTAAAGCAAGCGCCGGGCGACAAAGCATCGATACGAAGTGCGGCCAACAACACGGCGGGCGCCGTATTGCGCATAACGGGTTCGAGCAATAGGTTTTTTTCGGATAGCTCGGGCAGTTCGTTAAGGATTTTGTCCCGGTAACGCCGATTGGAAACCACCAGGATTTGCTCCGCAGGAACGGAAACCGCCATTCGCTCGAAAGTTTGCCGTAATAACGATTTACCCGAACCGGTCAGGTCGAGAAACTGCTTGGGATGCGCACCGGTGCTTTCCGGCCAGAACCGGCTTCCCACTCCGCCGGCCATAATTACGGCATAACAGGCTGACATTTAAATTTTTTTTACAATCGTATCGGGCTGAAACAGATAGAATTTGTTTTTCTTAATATCTCGGCATTTGATTAATTTTCTTCGTTTTTCAAGGCGTTCGAAGATTCTGCCGTTAAAGATAAATTTATCGCCTTCGTCCAAATTGGAAATGGTGAGTGAGCGCACGGGATTGTTGCGTGTGTAACGTTCCAAGACCTCTTTCAGATGGAGGTCGGTGGTGACCGCCGCCCGGGGATTTGCGGCGAATTTGTATATGGCTTGACTGAGGTCGAAGGGCAGTTTGTTGGTTTGGATGAGATCCAAGAGGATTTGACCGAATTCGAGTTTCCATTCCTTACCGTGCGGCTTGGGGCCTTTGCCGTATTTTTTAAATACCGCATAATGGGCAAACTCGTGAAGCAGAGTAATAAGAAACTGATAGGGGTTGAGGTTACTGTTCAGACTGATGATACAATGTCCGTTTAAGCGGCGAAAATCACCCCATTTGCTAAAACGGGGTTTGGATACATGGATTTCCAAATCGTCGTGACCGCAAACGATTTGTTGAACAAAATCGGTTAATTCCGGGGGTAAGAACGGGCGAATTTTGTCATAATTTTTCATCAGGCAGAGAGTTTTAGTTTCTTGATGTCTATGGAATTGAGTTTTTTTCGGGCGTATCGCATATCGACGATGAATTGGTCTCTGTTGGAATCGGGCAATTCGAACATGGCGTCTTTCAACAGGATTTCGGTTAACGACCTCAACCCCCGGGCGCCCAGTTCGTATTTGTAAGCCAAATCCGTCAGGTAGTCGATAACGGCGGGCTTGATTTCGAGCCGGATACCGTCCAGTTCGAAGAGTTTGACATACTGTTTGAGTAATGCGTTTTGGGGTTGGGTGAGGATTTTTCGTAAGGCTTTCCGGTCGAGTTTGTTCAGGTAAGTGATTACGGGCAAACGACCGATGATTTCGGGAATAAGGCCGAATTTTTTCAAGTCTTCGGGTATGACGTATTTCAAAAGCTCGTCGTCGTTGATTTTTTGAAGGGATGACGTTTGGTATCCCACGGCTTGTTTGTTAAGCCTTTTGGCAATGATTTTTTCCAATCCGTCGAACGCGCCTCCGGCGATAAACAGGATGTTTTTCGTGTCGATTTGGATAAATTCCTGCATGGGATGTTTGCGTCCGCCTTGCGGTGGAACGTTAACGGTGCTTCCTTCCAAGAGTTTGAGCAATGCTTGTTGAACCCCTTCGCCCGAAACGTCGCGCGTGATGGAGGGATTATCGGATTTACGTGCGATTTTGTCAATCTCGTCGATAAATACGATTCCCTGTTGGGCTCTTTCCACATCGTAGTCGGCGGCTTGTAGTAAGCGGGTCAGAATGCTTTCCACATCTTCGCCCACGTATCCGGCTTGGGTCAACACGGTGGCATCGGCAATGGCAAAGGGCACGTCTAATAATTTGGCCAAGCTTCGTGCTATCAGGGTTTTTCCCGTTCCCGTAGGGCCTACCAGCAGGATGTTGCTTTTTTCGATTTCCACGTCATCGGTAGTGCCTCCGGGTTGTAATAATCTTTTGTAATGGTTATAAACGGCTACGGCAACGGTTTTTTTGGCTTCTTCCTGTCCGATAATGTACCGGTTGAGGTATTCGAAGATTTCTTTGGGGGTTTTGAGGTTTTCTTTACGTAATGTTTTGGTGGAAGTGGCGGAAGATGTTCGGAGCAATTCCCGGGCGTCTTCGATACAAAAATTGCATATAGCCGCATTGCGTCCGCGCACCAGCAGGTCCACTTCCCAGTCGGAACGTCCGCAAAAGGAACAATGTTGAATTTGATGATCCATAGGAGCGGGGGTTAACGGGGTTGGGTTAATTTTTGTTGAGTACTTCGTCTATCATTCCGTAGGTCAAGGCTTCGTCGGCACGCATCCAATAGTCGCGGTCGGCGTCGTTTTCGATTTTTTCTACGGATTGTCCGGTATGTTTGGACAGGATTTGGTAAAGTTCTTCCTTCAGGCGCAGGATTTCCCGGGCGGTGATTTCGATATCGGAGGCTTGTCCTTGTACGCCGCCCAAAGGCTGATGAATCATGACACGGGCGTGAGGTAGTGCGGAACGCTTTCCTTTTTGTCCTGCGGCCAACAGAATGGCGGCCATAGATGCGGCCATGCCCGTGCAGATGGTGGCCACATCGGGTTTGATGTATTGCATGGTATCGTAAATGCCCAGCCCGGAATACACCACGCCGCCGGGCGAGTTGATATAGAGTTGAATATCTTTGGCGGGGTCGGTGCTTTCCAAAAACAACAGTTGGGCTTGCACGATATTGGCCACTTGGTCGTTGATGGCGGTGCCCAGAAAGATGATCCGGTCCATCATCAAACGTGAAAATACGTCCATCTGAGCCACGTTGAGCTGACGCTCTTCGATAATATAAGGCGTCATACTGCTCTCTATTTCGTGAAGACTTAAACTGCTTATTCCGTGATGTTTGACGGCGTATTTTTTGAACTCTTTTCCGATTTTGTCACTCATTAAGGTAAATTTTTTCTTGTTGTTTAATTTACAAAAAAAATACGATATTGTTAATTATTTTTCGTTATTATCGTTATCTTGTTCTTTTTCTATGATTTTTTTGTAATCCTCGAGGGATATTTCTTGGGGTTTTCGGCCTATTTCATCAACCAAAAGGTAAATAAATTTCTTGTTTGCGGCCAGTTCGTAAGCTTCATCGGAAAATTTCCTGTCGTTTAACGACTGCATCACGATTTCATACAGTTGTTCGGGTTGGGGGGGCAGGCCTAATTCGGGATTGCTACGATAATATTGTTCAACGATATCCAGTCCGGCCTGAATAAGGTCATTGGAATCGATTCGGACTTGCTTTTCATTGAGTTTTTTGGTGCGTGCCACTTCAAAGATGAAATGATTTTTATGTTTTTCGAATTGTTTCCGGGCTTCTTCGTCGGAGATTTCATTTTCGGAGATGTGTTTCAGCCACCTGATCATAAATGCTTCGGGCAGTTCGGCCCGGATGGCTTCGGGCAAAACTTTGGAAATTTGACGTATATACTCATTGCGCCCCAAGTATGCGCCTTCCTCGTTCATATGTTTTTTCAGTTCTTCTTTGAATGTTTTCAAGTCTTTGATTTCTTTGTCGGGGTATATGCGTTTGAAGAAATCTTCGTTGAGTTCGGGCAACTCGCGTTTCATTACGGAAATGATTTCGGCTTGGATTTCGGTTTCCGGATCAATTTTTTCCGTTTCTATTTTTTCCAATGTTTCCGGCGCCGGTTTAAACCATTCCGTAAGCTGTTTGATAGTTAAGGTGAGTTTATCGCCTAGTTTTTTTCCTTCGGTAAGTGAAGCGTAATCTTTGAAATCCAAACTATTGGGAATGACGACGTGTTGCGTTTCATCGCCGGGAAGTTGAAGTTTTATTATTTCCACGGTTTCGTCCGAAGCCGTCTCGTGTTCTTTCCATTCGGAGTAGGATTCTTGCAGAAATTTGACTTCTTCTTCCACATCCTCGTCCGTGTAAACAATCTTGTAGTAAGGTATTTCTTTGAGTTTTTTCCAATCGATTTCCACGTCGGGCAAGGGGTGCCAATCGAAGCGGAATTCAAAATCATCTTCGTCGTAAGTATATTCCGGTTGTGATTCGGCGGGGATAAACGAACCTAATATCTCGAGGTTGTTATCCTTAACGTAGTCGTTTAATGCGTCTTTTATCAAATCTTCGATGATGCCCGATTTGAAGGCTTTTTCGTATTTTTTTCGGATAAGGTTCATAGGCACTTTTCCCGGACGGAATCCGGGCATCATAACCGTTTTTCTTATTTTTTTCAGTTCTTCATCGAGTCGGGGGGCGTAGTCGTTCCGGTTAATTTCGACGGTTAATTGCTTGAGCCCGTCATACAAATCTTCTTGTTTGATTTTCATAATGATGGTCGATTTATTAAAAACACGCAAAATTATGATTATTTTTTTGATTTGCGAGTAATATTAACCCGGGATGTCGGAGCTATAGTAATCGATATCGGGGCTTATTTTTCGGGTTGGTTATTTCCGTTTGGGGCCGCATTGTGTTCTTTTTCCGGTTCCATAACGGCGGCTTTACGTTTGCTGCCGTCGATGATAATTTCGAGCGGTTTGTCGAAGCGTACGTGCTTGACGAATTCGGTTTCTTCGACAAGCCTGGCGTTTTCGAGTTTGCCGTATTTGATAAACCCTTTACCGGCCTCGGGCATTACGGAAAAATAAGCGATGTTTAGTGTAGTGATATTATGAAAGAAATGAGAGCCGTAGGAAGCTTCGAGCGGGAAGCCTTCCAAGCTTGTTTCAACGATGACTTTGGCGTGGGAAATTTGTGTCCATCGCACGGGGATTCCTATAAAACGGTCGCGCGTGCCCCAACGTCCGGGTCCGATGAGCAGGTATTTTCTGTCCGCCCGGGCGAGTTTTTCGTTGAGCCGGCTGATTTGTTCGGCTATTTCGGGCGTGCGGGTGTTGTCGAAAGTATCGTTTTTTACGAAAATTACGTCGGTAATGTCCTTGATCAAGCCGTTGCCCATGCTTTTTTCGGCGTAAATAATCATTTTTTCCGGATCGGCGTTGTCGATGGAGGCGGAAAAATTTTCCACGGGAACGATTAGGGGTTTGACTTGCAGAATGTAAAACACGGGTTGGTTTCCGTCGTCGGGTTGCAGGTTAACGGCAAATTCTATTTCGACGGGTGTATCGAACGAATCCCGCAAGCTTTTCAATATCAGCTGAATGGTTTTGGACAAGGGAATGTATTCGTTTTGCAGTATATCGGCAAAATTCACGATTAGAGCGCCGTCGGGGTATGCGCCGGGGTAAATCGTGTCGTTATTGTAATCGTAGGTGGAAACCAAGTGGGTCAGCGTGCCGTGCGGAAGGGCGTCGTAGAGGTCCACTTTTTTGATGGCCGCCATAGGGCCTTTGCACAAGTCGGGTTGGGGTTCGGTCATATCGATAGCGTAAAAATAGGTTTGTGAATATTTTAACTGGTCTTTGGGCGAAAGCAATTGAATTTTGGGATGTTTGGGCGAAAACCTGTAGGCCACTTCGCCTTCCACCACGTAACTGCCCAATCCTATGGCAATAACGGCAAAACCGTCGTCGGGGCGCATGTCCGAAAAAGGGTAAAAGTTATATGACTGCGCCACCCCGCTGATGTGCGGATAATATAATCCGTCGTATTCGCGACCTACGACTTCTTCGATAACGATGGCCATTTTTTCTTCGCCCAGTTTTTTGTTGAGGGCTTTGGAATAATTCAAGGAACGTTGGAAGAACACGGAAGCATACACCAATTTAACGGCTTCGGTTAGTTGTTTGAAGCGCACTTTTTGGTCGGGTGAATTGTTGGGAATCAGATAAGTGTCGAAAATGCCGGCAAAGGGTTGGTCCAAGCTGTCTTCAAACAGGCCCGACGAACGAATGGCCAAAGGCTTTTTAAAGCACTCGAGCAGTAGCCACAGTTTTTCCTTGACTTCGTGTGAGAGTTTGCCTTGCAAAAAACGTTTTTTGATTTCGTCATCGGACAGGTTCATTTCTTTGATTTCGCCAAGCCGGTTTGCTTGGATAAATTCTTCGAACTCTTTGGTGCCGATGATGGCCGTTCGGGGAATTTTGATGCGAAGTCCGTCGATGGCATGGCTCAGGTCGGTTTTATACAACAGGGAATTGATAAAGGCGATGCCGCGGCCTTTTCCTCCGAACGCGCCGGGTGCAAGAAGCAGAATATTGGTTTCGTTGTTACAATGTTTTTTGTCGATGGGAATGACTTTACCGGAAGGTTTTTCGTCCCGGTAAATTTTGAGCATATACAGCACGAACTTTCTGATTTCGTCGGGGTCGTCGAAGTCGGCGGCTTGTTTTTCTTTGAGCAATTCCGCCACTTGAATTTCCGAACGGGACATCAACCATTTGGAAAAATGGTGTCGCGAAGCGTGATAAGTGATGGATTCGTCGGGAACGGTCCGGATGAGTTCTTCGAACTCGTTGAGGTTGGTGGCTCTGGCGATTTCCCTGCCCTGTGCATTTCGGAAGATAAAGTCGCCGAAACCAAGCTTGTAAATGACTTGTTTTTGGAGTTTTTTGTATAAATCCGAATCGTTTTTATTGAGAAAGGTGATATTTTTGGCTCGAGCGATTTGCATTTTTTCTTCGTCGGACGAGAGCATAATCACGGGAAGGTCGTTCTTTTGGCGGCGGAATTCTTCAATCATTTCAAATCCGGCGTTGTCTTCGATTTTTCCGGCTTTGGGAAACTGCACGTCCGATACGACCATATAAATATTGTCCTTGAATTTTTCGAAAACGGCTTTGGCTTCTTCATAGTCGGTGGCCAACAAAATTTTGGGGCGCGCTCTGAGCTTTAATACTTTATAAAGCTTATCGGTCTGTATTTCTTCGATGATTTTGTTGGTTTGCTCGAAGATGACTTTGTATAGATTGGTCAGGAAAGCGGAATAAAATTGCGGAGAGTCTTCCACCAACAATATGATGCGCACGTTGGCCAGATTGACGTCGTTTTCGACATTTTTCAAATCTTCCAAATACTTAATCATGGCAAAGAAAATGCGGGGATCGGCATCCCACACAAACATCCGGTCGTAGCCTATTTGCGCTTGGTTGTTCCGAAAATATTTGATTTGGGCATGGTTGTTAATCAGGATGAATACGGGCTTGTCGGGATATTTTTCCTTAATGGCTTTGATAATCCGGATAGACCGGTGGATGTTGAAGCCCACCATAACCACCACCATGTCGATATTTTTCCGTTCCAATTGTTGCATGGTTTCTTTCTTGGTGGACACTCCGGTAATTCTGGGTACGGAAGTGAGATTGAGATTGCCGTAGTCGTAGAGCATTATTTCGGAAAACCGTCCCTCTTTTTCGATGGTATAAGCGTCATACAAACTGGAGACCAACAGGATTTCTTTGACTTTAAAGGGACTGAGGTCGTGATAAACGTCGCGGTGCCTGCTGTCTCGATGCAAATAATTGTGAAGGGTCTGTCTTGTGTACACCATAGCCGGTTGTTTTATGGGAGGTAATTAGTTGTAAATGTGCAACATATTGCCGTTTAGCGAGACATGATAAGGTTTTAGTCCGTAGTTGCCTTCACCGCTCATGAGGTGCCCGTCGGTCAAGCTGTAGCGATTGTTTTCGCATGGACAAAGCACGGAGGTACCGTCCAATTGCATAAGCGAACAGTCGTTGGGATAGTGATTGGGGTCGGACGCTTCGAAAGCGTTGTAAGCATCGCC
>JAMONI010000077.1 GCA_027065935.1 Flavobacteriales bacterium
CCCTTTGATGCCTCCTTGTGCAATATAAAGCGACGAGCCGGGATATTGCAAGGATGCGTATTGCGGCAAATCCAAATTGATACTGATATCGAACGACACATCTTGCAAATAAGGATTCCGGTTCGGGTTTTTCCGGCATGCGCTTGCCGAAAAAAACAACATGCTTGCTATCAGCGCAATGTATTTGATTTTCATGATTTTTTGATTTTAAGCAACCGGACGGCTTCGGCGGCTTGTTCCAAATACGGGTCTTTTTGTAAATTTTCAATCCATTTTTTCCGCTTGGAAAAAAAGAGGGTATCCGCTTGATGTGCCAAGGAATCTTCAGGAATAAGGTTGATTTTCAGCCGGTTTTTGTATTGCGTTAGTGAATCCAACCGGTCGGCTTGTTCCTGATTTTGTTTCATAAGCTTGTAAAACGCTTCGGCGCGTAGCGGATAAGTCTGATTTTCACTATTGACCTGATAATAACGTGCCAATGAATCCAAGAAAACGAAGACGGACATGGTGTCGGTTTTTCGCTTGAGATAAGTTATGACTTCATCGTAGTTTTCATAACGGTCCCATGGCGAATAACGTGCGGGACTGACGGTGTCGTACTCCAAGGCGTTTTCGAGGTCTTTTTCGCCGAATTTCAGGTATTTGTAGCGGTCGGGCAGGTTGATGTCGGAAGCGACGCCCCGCTTTTGGGTGCTTCCGCCCGAGATTCGGTAAAACTTTTGTGTGGTCCACTTAAGCGATCCCAGCGGGCCTAAGTGCGAAGCATTGGTAATTTGGCTCAGGTCCACGAATTTTTGCACGGTACCTTTGCCGTAAGTCTGATTGCCGCCGATGATGACGGCTCTTTTATAATCTTGTAAAGCTGCCGCCAAAATTTCCGACGCCGATGCCGACAGTTCGTTGACCAAAATCACCACCGGCTTGTCGTATTGAAAATCCGTATCGAAATCTTTATAAACCTTAACTTTTCCCGATCGTCCGCGCACTTGCACCACCGGTCCTTTACGGATAAAATATCCGGCAATGTCGATGACGTCGGCCAGGGAACCGCCTCCGTTATTGCGCAAATCGATAATCACACCTTGCGTATGATGTTTTTCCAACTTCCGGAGTTCTTTTTTCATGTCGGAAGCGGAGTTTCTGTCCTTATTGTTGTCGAAGTTATGATAAAACTTGGGCAAATAAATATAACCGATTTTGACGCCTTGATCCTCGAGGATGAGGGATTTGGCAAAGGTTTCTTCCAGAATGACTTTGTCTCGCACGATGGGAATTTCCACGATTTCGCCGCTGAGTTTTTTTACGGTCAAGTAAACCGTAGTTCCTTTCTTACCTCGTATTTTTTGGACGATTTTATCCAATCGCATTCCCACTACGTCGAGGGGTTCTTCTTCATCTTCTTGGCGAACCTTTAGGATGATATCTCCCACTTCGAGTTTGCCGTCTTTCCAAGCGGGACCGCCCGGAATGAGTTCCACGATTTTCGTATATGCTCCTTCTTTTTGCAGGCGAGCACCTATTCCTTCAAACGAACCGCTCATATCCGTATCGAAACGTTCTTTGTCTAGGGGTTTGAAATACACGGTGTGCGGATCGAACAGTTCGGAGATGGTGGAAAAATACAAAGCCAAGTAATCGTTCCGGTTCAAATCGAAGAGGTTTTCAAAAAAGTTTTTGAAATTTTTTTGCGTTACGTCGATACCGTGTTGCATCAGCTCTTCTTCTGATTTATCTTGATTTTTGTCCGATTTCCTTTCTTGAAAAATATCGGTCAATACGGAATATTTCACGTATTGTTCCCACCGTTTTTTCTTTTCTTCGACGGTTTTCGGAAAATCGATTTTATCCGCATCGAAAGTAATGCTGTCTCGGACATTTAAATCGATGGGATTGTCGATGATTTCCTTGAAAATGTTTTCCGCTTCTTTTTGTCGCATTAGAAGCAGGTTAAAAACATCATTAAAGAAGTCGAAACGCATTTCGAGAATTTGGTTGTCCAAATCCGTTTTATACACCGAAAGAGAATCAATGTCTTCTTTAAGAAAGTAGCGCTTGGTGGGGTCGATTTTTTTGAGGTATTCGTCGAATAGCTTTTCGGAAAACGTATCATCGATTTCTTTGGGTTTGTAATGATAATTCTCTAGAATGTAAAGCATCGAGCTTAATATGGTTTGGTCCCTTTTGTAATGCTGTTTTTTTTGATGTTCGTATCGAATAAAGGAAATCAAACCTGCCGACACCGCCAACACGGCGAGAATGATTTTATAATTTCGTTTCATGAGTTCAAGCATTTTATATATATCTTTCAATAACCTTACCAAAACAATGCCTAAAGTTACGGATTTTTACCGGCTCAAAACAAATAAAAACCGACGAAGAAGTAATTAAAAAGTAAATATCCGGGGAAAACAAACAAGTTGAAGAGTTTTTTATTAAAAAATGTATTATATTATGGCATCGATTTTTTCCAAACAAAAATCATAAATTTTAAAAGTTGAGAAACACCCGAAATTATTTTTTGTTACTTCATTTGAAAGGCATATATTTGTAATTAAAATATAGAAATTATGAGAAGAATCTACTTATTGCTAATTCCGCTATTGCACTTGAGCGCAAGCCAATTATTCGCTCAGGTTCAAGTATTTAACGATACCGTATGTGATACCGAACCTTACGGCGTACTGCGGACCAACATTCAGGCATTGTTAACGTCGGCTTACGAAACGGATGCCATACCTTATAATTACGACGCCGACTTTACCAATGCACAAGACGTGTTGCTCGGCGGTGTTCCGCTTGATATAGACGATAATTTTTCGGATGTCATCGATATAGGATTTGATTTTTACTTCTTCGGACAACCTTACAGTCAATTGGTGGTCGGATCGAACGGAGACGTTATTTTCGAGCCTTCCGTGGCCGGAACTTACGATTCGTGGCCCATTGCTTCGTACCAATTAATCCCTCATATAGAATTACCTTATTACGATAACGGCATATCCTACGGCTCTATTATGGGCGCTTACCACGACATTCACGCGGGAGTACGTATTCAAGGCCTCTCCGAAATGAAATATGAACTGCGCGGCACGGCGCCCAACAGAAAATTCATCATCACATATTACGAAATGCCGCAGTTCTCCTGTACATCCATGTTGACTTCACAGCAAATCGTATTGAACGAAAGCGACTACAGCATCGAAGTTCACATGCGCCATAAACCGGTTTGTACGGGATGGAACGGCGGTCTGGCCGTTTTGGGTATTCAAAATGCGGACGCTTCCTGCGGATACTACCCGGGCGATAACACCACCCCGCAATCCAACGTCAACAGAAACACAAGCGTTTGGGTAATCGACAGCCTGTCCAATCCCGAAGCCTGGGTTTTCCGTCCGGCCAATGCGCCCGGCAACATCCATGTCACCTGGTACGATTCAAACCGTAACCCCGTGCCTAACGCCAATGCGGATTCCTTAGTCGTTCCTCTCAACGGAGACCTGGGTCCCTACACTTGTGAAGTTACATACATCGACTGTAACGGCAACCATATTACCGCTTATGACGAAGGTCAAATCATCGTAGTACCCACGCCCGTAGTAGACCTGGGCGCCGACATGAAAAGATGTAGAAACCAAGATATCATACTGGACGCCACACCCAAAAATATCGCCGATTTTCCCGGTATTTCCGATTTGGAATTTCAATGGTATAAAGACGGACAACCCGTATCGACCGATGCCCAATACACCGTTACCCAACCGGGAACTTATTCGGTTGAAGTATCCTACGGCGGATGTGCTACAATGGACGAAATAGTCATAGAAAATTACGAAAACGACGCCTGTATCATCCCCGAAGCCATTACCCCTAATAACGACGGTAAGAACGAAGGATTCGTATTGGACTTCCTCAACGACCAACAAGGCATCGAAAAAATAGAAATCTTCAACCGCTGGGGCGCTAAAGTCTTTGAAAAAGAAGGCGGTTACACCAACGAATGGTACGGACAAAACAATAACGACGATCCGTTACCGGCTGCCGCATACTTTTATGTAATTCAATTGAAAGACGGTTCTTCCAAAACCGGATGGGTTTATGTAATCAGATAACCGAAAAAACGAAAAATTATGAAAAGATATATGAAACAATTGCTTTGGGCGGCGGGATTGATTTTAGGATGGCAAGCTTTTGCTCAACAATCACCGCATTACACACAGTTCATGTATAATATGAATATCGTGAACCCGGCTTATGCCGGTATTAAAAACGGCTTGGCCGGAGGCTTCCTGTACCGCACGCAGTGGATCGGTGCCGAAGGACATCCCGAATCCTTTACATTTAACATTCATTCCCGAATAGGCGAAAAAATGGGATTGGGACTCTCCGCATTACACGACACTTACGGCCCGGTCAACCAAACCGACGCCAAATTGGATTATTCCTACACCTTGGAATTAGGCACCGACCTTAATCTGGCCCTAGGACTCAACGTCGGTATCGGACGGGACTTTATCGACTTTAGCAACTTGGCCGTAGTGGATCCCGGCGACCCGCTCCTGTCACTTAACCCCGATGTCCTCAACGTAACCTACGGAGTGGGAGCGTTCTTATATTCCGACAAATACTACCTCGCCTTGTCCGTACCCAACTTGAATTCCGGCCCCTACGAAGAATCCGGCTCTTCCTGGACCCAAGGCCGAACAGTACATTACTTCGGCGCGGCCGGCTACGTATTCGATTTGAGTTCCAATTTCAAACTCAAACCCCATATCATGGTGTATCAAGCCAACAAATCACCCGTATCCACCATTTTAAATGCCAATTTGTTTATGTATGACAAAATCGAATTGGGTGTGTCGTACCGGTTAAACGATTCGTTTAGCGGACTAATCAATTACCTGATTACCGAAAATGTCCGTGTGGGATATGCTTACGACCGAACCGTGTCCGCCTTGAAGTTGTATAGCCCCAACACGCACGAAGTGTTTATCAACTTCTTGTTACCGTACAAACAAAAGGCATTGATGTCACCTATTTATTTCTAATTTGAAAACGAAAAAACGAATGTTATGAAAAGAATATATACACTCACATTGGCGATTTTCTTCGGATTGCTCGCCGTTCACGCGCAAGAAAAGAGCAAAACGGTCCAAAAAGCCGATAAATATTTCGACAATTTGGAATACTTGAAGGCCATAAAATACTACTCCAAAGCGGTGGAATCGGGAAAAGCCGACTCCTACGTATATCGCAAACTGGCCGATTCATACTATCACATTTTCGATGCCAAAAATGCAGCCCGGTATTATGAAAAAATCGTAGATAACACGGCCGACCCCGAAGTATATTACCGGTATGCCCAAATGCTAAAAGCACTCGGTAAGTACGAAGAAAGCGAGCCTTGGATGAAAAAATTCGCCTCCATGCGACCGTCCGATCACCGGGCTATGGCATACAAAGCCAATCCGGGTTATTTGGTCAAAATTCTAGATAAAAACCGTAAAAAATTCGTGGTTACCGAAGAACCCACCCTCAATTCACAATACGCCGATTACGGCGCTCAAATCAAAGAAAACGAACTCTACTTCGTAACCCATAGAGTCAAGTCCAAAAAACATCAATGGGACGGTCAGCCCTTCGGCGAAATATTCGTAGCCGACTATAACGAAGGCATCGCTACCAACCTCCGTCAGGCCAAAGGCGATATCAACAGTAAATACCACGAAGGCGCATTCAGCTTTTCACCCGACGGTACCACCGTATATTTTACCCGAAACAACTACGACGACAAACTCGGCGCCGACAGTTTGGGCATTTCAAGACTCAAAATTTACAAAGCCGAATGGGACGGTTCCAAATGGGTAAACATTGAAGAACTACCAATCAATAGTGATTATTACGACACGGCACATCCCGCCGTTACTCCCGACGGCAAAGGAATGTATTTCGCATCAAACCGCCCCGGAACCTACGGTGAATCCGATATTTATTACGTTCCTTTTAACCCCGACGGCACCTTGGGCGAACCGGTTCATCTGGGCCCCGAAATCAACACGGAAGGACGTGAAGATTATCCGTACTTTGTGGACAACACCCTGTACTTCTCTTCAGACGGGCACATGGGATTGGGAGGACGTGACATTTTCGCCTCCAAATTAGTGGACGGAAAATATTCCCGCGCACGCAACCTCGGCGTTCCCGTCAACAGCGGCAAAGACGATATTACTTTCGTGTATTATCCCGAACAGAAAAAAGGATTTTTGGCAAGCAACCGCAATGCCGAAACCTACGGCGATTACAACATCTTTACCGTGCAAGCCGTTAAACCCGTATTCGATGTGCTGATCGAAGCCGTCGTAACGGACGCCAAAACCAAACAACCCATTCCCAATGCGGCCGTGGTATTGACCGACAACGCCGGTAACCCCATGGGCACCAAAATGACCAATGCCGAAGGCGTGGTAAACTTCCTGATCGAAGGCGGTAAAGACGTCGTGCTCGAAGCCAGAGCCAACGATTACGAAAACGCCAAAGTTAGCGTGGCCGGAACTTATGACGAAGCGGTGGATGTAGCCATCGAGCTAAATCCCATCGAAAAAATCATTACCGCCGAACAATTGGAAATCAACCCCATTTACTTCGACTTCGACAAATGGAACATTCGACGCGATGCGGCCTTCGAATTGGATAAGGTCGTAGAAGCCATGAACAAGTATCCCGAATTGAAAATTCACGTGGTTTCACACACCGATTGCCGAGGCCCCGAATCTTATAATCAAACCCTCTCCGAACGTCGCGCCAAATCCACCGTTCAATACCTTATCTCAAAAGGCATTGACGAAGCTCGCTTGACTTGGGAAGGAAAAGGTGAATCCGAACCCAAAGTGGAATGCAAACCTTGCGGCAGTTGTTCCAAAGAACAACATCAGGAAAACAGACGCTCCGACTTTATCATCGTTCAGGACAAAGGCGATAACGCTCAAGAATAAACGATTTCCGAATAAACGTCTTTGGAAAAAGGCAGGTAAATATGTATTTTTACCTGTCTTTTTTTATAACCCGGACCGATGAAAACCCTTGACGACTTTAATTTTGACGGAAAGAAAGTTTTGGTACGCGTGGATTTCAACGTACCGCTAAACGAACAACTTCAAGTAGCCGACGACACGAGAATCAGACGTGCCTTGCCTACTATAAATAAAATATTAAGAGACGGCGGCAGTGTAATTTTGATGTCGCATTTGGGAAGACCTAAAAACCGGGAAGAAAAATTCAGCTTGAAACACATTATTCCGGCATTAACACAAAGCTTGCAGCGAGAAGTACTATTCGGAAACGATATCACAGGTGAAGATACACAGCACAAAGCTATGTCATTAGGTCCCGGTGAAGTGTTATTACTGGAAAACTTAAGATTTTATCCCGGAGAAAAAAAAGGCGACCTTCATTTTGCCGAAGCATTAGCCCGGTTAGGTGATTTTTATGTGAACGACGCCTTCGGAACGGCACATCGTCCGCATGCCAGCACATTCGTTATTGCGCAATTCTTTCCGGAAAACAAAGCAGCAGGTTAT
>JAMONI010000078.1 GCA_027065935.1 Flavobacteriales bacterium
AGAACTGCATATAAACCGGACCCGGCTCAAAAAGGGAGAAACCATGATGATTTTTGCAAGTCAACCGCTGTCGGTAACGGATTCGAGTGACAAAATTTGCCTTCTGATTTTTCCGCGTTAGAAGAGAGTCCGGTACCGGATTCCGCAAAACAATTTATAGAAAAATATCAATAAATCTCTAATAGGACCGGAGTTTAAACGAAGTTAAAAGAAAGTCCGTTAAAAAATTTTCATTCTTACTTATTTAGAACAAAAATAAATTACGAAATTTATAAAAAAGCATTGAAAAAAAAAAGAAAATATATTAAATTGCTACCGGTTTTAAGAATTATTGATTTATGGGATTGTTAGATTTTCTTTTCGGTAGCGATAAAAAGAAAGAACCCGTTCAGAAAAGTGTTCAAAAACCGCCTAACAAACCTTTGCAGCGCAAGCCCGTTTTTGAACGAAACAAGCGAAAGCTTTCCGACGGACAAAAAACCAAACCATTGTCGCAAACCAATTTCGGAAGAAGCTCGGGGTTAAATCCTGATGAAAAAACCGTTAGATTTACACCTAAAAAACAAACAAAGAGCTCCTCTAATGAACCCGAAAGATCACGAGTGCTTGAAGAAACACCGGATGGATCTGCTACGCCGAATGCACAAAAAACTTCTTCTGTAACCGTTGGGCACACACGGCAAACACCGGTGTCCGGTTTGTCAACCCGAAAGGATTCCGAAAAAATTTCGGCGGTTCAAATTCAAATAAAAAAAGAGTCCGAACAATTTGTTCGTAACGTTTTGCCTAAAATCAAAGAACTACTCGAAGAAGCTTACGTATCCTTGCATTATTATCACCGTCTGTATAAAAAGGAAGTGTTTAGTGATTACGCCTCACAATTTTATCCCGTTCATTTTGCTTCCAGTTTGGATGTGTTGATGCGTGAAGTGGAAAAATTAATCAATGCAACCGCATACGGCACCGTGATGTTGCCGCTTAAGGAAAATTTTATTCTTTATGCTTGCATAAAAAAGGATATGATTTTGAGCATTTTGCTGGATGCACAAAAAACCAATATCGGATTTTTGGACGCCGTATTTAAACCGGCGATGCAAGATTTTGTCCGGAAATAAACCGTAAAACGATAAATTATGAATCTTAAAAAACTGAAAAATGCAGTAGAAGTGCTTAAAGACGACTTGGAAGGTGCATTGATAGCCACCGACATTTATCCCACGGGCGTGGGTACACCTTTGGTCGGATATAATTCCAATCCGCAGGCTTCGGCCTTGTTCGACCGGGTGACAACTTATATGATTAAAGCCTTGGAAGGAGCCAAATTCCCCTCTTTGAAGGATTATTACATGCTTCAATTGGAAAACGACGCCTACGTAATCGTTTTATTGTTTAAAGAATACCAATGGGGAATGTTGGTGGATGCCAACAAGGTGAATTTGGGTATGCTCCTCAACATTGTCATTCCCAATGCTCGCCGGGCATTTGAAGAAGCCTTGAACGGCTGATCATAGACTCTTTTCATGCCGAAAGCCTCCGTTGTCCGGAGGCTTTTTTTAATCCGGGAGGTTTTACAACCGGGTTCGTTTCTTTCCCAATGCGTAAACGAGCAAAATCAAGGCAACGAAAACGGCTATCCGGGCGATATAATCTCCGTAACGGGCATAAAAAGTGATTCGCTCGTTCAATTTCGGTTTGACCAAAAGCACGCCTCTTTTGCCGAATTCCAACGAAGCCGTCACATCCCCCCGCTGATTGATGTGGCCGCTACGTCCGGTATTGGCCGAACGGACCAAATCACGCCGGTTTTCAATAGAGCGTAAGCGGGCGTAATGAAAATGTTGCCGGTAACCTCCGGTTTTTTTCCACCATCCGTCATTGGTAATCACCGCCAACAGGTTGGCGCCTTTCAAAACGTATTTTCTCACATAATCGCCGAACACCGATTCGTAGCAAATCACCGGTGCGGTTTTGATTTTTCCGTCCGAACTCGTAAAAACCACAGGTTCCGGACTGGGCGTATGCGTACCCGTAGTACCGCCGAGGTCCAACACCACATCACCTATAATTGGACTCAAATATTTGTGGAACGGCATTTTTTCGGCGCCTACCACCAAGAGTTTTTTATGGTACATTTGCGGTTTATCCGTCCGGCTAAAGTAAAGTGCCGAATTATACAATTGATACCATCGCCCGCCGGAAGTTCGATTGGCCGACAAAGGAATACTGTCGGTTTGGTCCAAAAAACGATAAAGCGAAGCCCCGATTAGCCAGTCGGGTAGGGGATGCCGGGCTTGAAAATCCCGCCAAATCCGGTAAAAAGCTTTGTGCGTTATTTTGTTTTTGTCTATGGTCCGTGATAAGGCCGTTTCGGGTGCGATGATCAGTTTAACACTATCGGCATAGGTTTCCGCCATATCGAGCAGGTCACGCATGCTCTCCTCATTGCTACGGTCGAACTTTTCGGTCCAAGGATCAATATCGGGCTGTAAGATTAAAACCGGAACTTCTTTACCTTCGGGTTGGTACGAGTTATACAGGTAAACGGAAAAAATAATGGGGACGATGAGCAATGCCAATGCCTGTATCCCGCGCAATAAACTCCGGTGTTTTATCCAAAAATAGAGCAGAAGGTTCACCGTTAAAACCCAAAGGCTTCCGCCGAACACACCCGTGTATTCGTACCATTGCACGATTTCGGGATAAGCGGCGAAAACATTGCCCATAGTAAGCCACGGCCATTCCAGGTCCCATTCGTAATGCAGTTTTTCGAAGCTTATCCATAAGGCGGGAAAGAAGACCCAAGCCATGTTGCCGGGTAATTTCTCGATTTGTGCCAAATCCAAAAGGTTGTTGCCATAAGAAAGGCATTGGCAAAAATTGCCAGGACCGCTCCGATTTTCGTGGCATACCATATCCAATAAGTCAAAAACAGATTAAACAAAAAAAACGTAAGATATAAAACGGGGAAGAATCTTTTTCGGGGTTGCTTGGAATAATAATCCGATAGATAAAATAAAGGAATCCAAGCCGTGAAAATCAAAAAAGGCAATCCCTTTTCTGGCCAAGCGAATGTAAACAACAGGGCCGAGAGCCATGGCAAGATAAATCGGTATTTTCTCTGCATCAATTTTTCCTAAAAATTCGCAAATCCAAAATTACCGAAAAAACGTGAGCTTGTAAGCCGGTTTCGACAAATCCGGTAAAGGCATAATCCAAGTGTAAATAGTGGAATCGAATTCCTACGCCGGCCGTGGGGTTGAACCGCCATAATTTTTCTCCGAAAATTTCGGTGCGGTAAATATTGTTGATTCCGGTGCGCAGAAAAATTTTTTCTTTGAAATCGCCTTGTACTCCCAAGCCCGGTTCCAAACTCCATCCTGCCGATCTTATCAAAGCTTCGCGTTCGTAAAAGTAAGCCTGTGCGCCCAATTCCACGGCAAGTCCGTAATCTTTACGGATGCGGAACTTTCGCATAATGCCCGTTTGGACCATAGGCAAATTCATTT
>JAMONI010000079.1 GCA_027065935.1 Flavobacteriales bacterium
CCGTCCCGTATTGGCCGTTTCGGCACCTTACCGCAAGCAAGTTCCCGGAGCGTTTGCCGGTGCATCCCGAACGGGTAGTATCGTTTTTATCGAACCGGAGGAAACAAGAGCTTACACATCCCGACTGCAACGCTTACACGGAGACGAACAAACCGAAATCATTCGCATCCTCAAATCCTTAAGCCGTTTTGTAGCCGAACACCGCAAAGAACTGTCGGACTTGGAAAACTTCCTGCTCGAAATGGATTTTGTCCGTGCCAAAGCCGTTTATGCCCGCGAAATCAACGCCATCATACCCGACTTGGATTACGACAAAAAACTCTTACTCAAACAAGCTTATCACCCCTTGCTCCTGACGGAAAACCGAAAACAAGGCTTGCCCACCGTTGCGCAAGATATCGAACTGAACGAAAACCGCCGCATCATGGTAATCTCCGGCCCCAACGCAGGCGGAAAAAGCATTACGCTCAAAACCGTAGGCTTATTGCAATTGATGTTTCAATCGGGCATCCCCGTTCCGGTGAATGAAGGAAGCCGGATGCCTTTCTTTGAAAAAATATTAACCGATATCGGTGATAACCAATCCATAGAAAACCAGCTGTCCACCTACAGCTACCGGTTACGAAACATGCGCTTGTTCTTAGGCTTGGCCGACGACAAAACCCTGTTCCTCATAGATGAATTCGGCACCGGCTCCGACCCCGAACTCGGTGGCGCCTTGGCCGAAGTGTTTCTTGAAATCTTTAACGAAAAAAAAGCTTACGGCGTCATTACCACCCATTACAACAACTTAAAACTGCTGGCCGAAAAATTAGACGGCACTTTCAACGCCCACATGGAATTCGACCTCAAAACCATGTCGCCCACCTTCAAACTGCACATTGGCGAACCCGGAAGTTCCCATACCTTTGAAGTGGCACGAAAAATAGGTATCCCCCACGCCTTAATCAACCGCGCCAAAAAGAAAGTGGACAAAAAAAAGGTAAAATTCGACCAAACCCTGTCCGACATACAGGCCAAACAAAAAATTCTGCGGGAAGAAAAACAAAAATTACAATCGCAACAGGAAAAACTCAAACAAAACATCAGCCGGCTGGAAGAAAAAGAATTTCAACTTATCAAAAAACTTAATGATTTCCGCGAACTCTATGAAACCGAAAAAAGAAAAACCGAAGCGGGAGAACGGATATTAAAACTCTTTAAAGAATTCGAAGAAAAACGAGACAAAAAACGGCTTTGGAAAACCCTCGAAAAATGGATGGCCAAAGAAGGCATCAGACTGATGCAAAAAACCGAACCCGCCCAACGAAAACTTCAAAAAACCAAAACCGAAATCCAAAAACAACTCGCCCGGAAAAATATCCGGGAACAACTCGAACAAATCCAAATCCGCCGCATGGACTACAAACCCCGGGTAGGTGATAAAGTTCGTGTGAAAGGTAGCAAAGCCAACGCCACCATAGTGGAAATCACAGGCAACAAAGCCAAGCTAAACTACGGACGCTTCACCGCCGAGGTTTCACTCAATGACCTCGAACTCGTTATGCGGGCATAAAACCTTACCGCTTCCTTACCGGCGACTTCGACTTGCTCTTATTAAAAAACGTATCGTAAAAAAACGTAATCGTGAAGGTAGGAACAATGTCGGTAAAAGGCAAAATTTCTTCGACAAATTCCACCGCACCCGCCACTTTTCCCACCGATCCCGGATACATCTTCATCAAAATATAAGCGGACAAAGGCGCCCAAATCACATCCTGAAACTCACCCAACAACGGAACTTCAAACGACATAAGCCCCACCAAATCCAACAAAATGCTTATGACCAGCTTTTTCCAATCCATTTGTTTCGGTTTTTTATACAACACCAATAAATATGCCACTGACAATATGACACTGCAAAGTTCTTGGCACAATTTATGAAAAAAGAAGCACAGAATTCAAAACGAAAAAAAACTATACAACCATGGCAAAAGAAATAAAATTCGATTTCGAAGCAAGAGAAGGACTCAAACGCGGCATCGACGCACTGGCCAATGCCGTAAAAGTAACCTTAGGTCCTAAAGGACGTAACGTTATCATCGACAAATCATTCGGCGGACCGCAAATCACCAAAGACGGTGTTACCGTGGCCCGCGAAGTGGAATTGGAAGACCCGCACGAAAACATGGGCGCTCAATTAGTAAAACAAGTGGCCTCCAAAACCAACGATTTGGCCGGTGACGGCACAACAACGGCTACCGTTTTGGCCCAAGCCATCGTGCGCGAAGGATTGAAAAACGTAACGGCAGGAGCCAATCCGATGGACCTCAAACACGGAATCGACAAAGCCGCCAAAAAAGTAATCGAAGAACTGGAAAATCAAGCCATCGAAGTAGGCGACGACACGGAAAAAATCAAACAAGTAGCCACCATCTCGGCCAACAATGACGAAGTCATCGGAAACCTCATAGCCGAAGCCTTTTCCAAAGTGGGCAAAGACGGTGTAATCACGGTGGAAGAATCCAAAGGAACCGACACCTACGTGGACGTAGTGGAAGGTATGCAATTCGATCGCGGCTACTTGTCACCTTACTTCATCACCGACCCCGACAAAATGCAAGCGGTATTGGAAAATCCCTTTATCCTCATCACCGACAAGAAAATTTCGTCCATGAAAGACTTATTGCCCGTCTTGGAAAAAACGGCGCAATCCGGAAAGCCTTTGTTAATCATAGCCGAAGACGTGGACGGAGAAGCTTTGGCCACATTGGTGGTCAACAAATTGCGCGGCACCATCAAAGTGGCTGCGGTCAAAGCACCCGGATTCGGTGACCGCAGAAAAGCCATGCTCGAAGATATTGCCATTTTGACAGGCGGAACTTTCGTCACCGAAGAAAGAGGTTACACCCTGGAAAACACCTCACTCGATATGCTGGGTCAAGCCGAACGAGTCGTAATCGACAAAGACAACACTACCATCGTGGGCGGTGCCGGCAAGGAAGACGACATCAAAGCCCGAATCAAACAAATCAAAGCCCAAATCGAAACCACCACGTCCGATTACGACCGCGAAAAACTTCAAGAGCGATTGGCCAAATTGGCCGGAGGTGTAGCCGTTCTCTACGTGGGCGCACCCAGCGAAGTGGAACTCAAAGAAAAGAAAGACCGCGTCGAAGATGCACTCAACGCTACAAGGGCAGCCGTTGAAGAAGGCATCGTGGCCGGCGGAGGCGTGGCATTGTTGCGCGCTCAAAAAGTCTTGGAAAACATCAAAGCGGCAAACGAAGACGAAAAAACCGGCATCATGATCGTGAAAAAAAGCTTGGAAGAACCGCTCAAGCAAATCGTTAACAACGCCGGTGAAGACGGCTCCGTAGTAGTAGCCAAAGTCAAAGAAGGAGACGGCGACTTCGGTTATGACGTTAAAAACGGACAATATACCAACATGCTGAAAGCCGGAATCATCGACCCGAAAAAAGTAACACGTATCGCACTGGAAAATGCCGCTTCCGTAGGCGGAATGGTTCTAACCACCGAAAGTGCGCTTATAGAGAAAAAAGAAGAAAATCCCGCACCCGCCATGCCGGGCGGAGGCGGAATGCCCATGATGTAATCACAAAACCTCTTGAATACCGTTCATTACCCTTGAAAAGCGCCCGGAATGTGCCGGGCGTTTTTCTTTTTTATGACTTTCGACAAATTTTCTTATCTTCGGGCTTTCTAATTTTGTAAGTGTCAAAAACATATAACATGTTACTCAAACATCCCGAAACCGAACTCAAACGATTGGTTCAAGAAAAACTTTCTTCCTTAAATAACATCCGAAAACTTTCCCGTTCCGAACTCATCCGAGAAGCCGTCCGAAACCGCGAAGCCCTCGTCAGCGAAAGCGGTGCTTTGGCTACTTGGACACCCCGCGAATCAACGGGAAGAAGCCCCAAAGACACTTGGATTGTCAAAACACCCCGTACGGAAAAATACGTCGATTGGACCTCACCCAACAATAATGCCTTGGATGAAGAAACCTTCCGGATGCTCCTGGAAGATGCTTTGCAACACCTAATAAATGCCGGTAAAACCTACGAAACCTTACGTGTCGTTGGAGCCGACGCTTCTTATGCCCTACCCGTCAGAACCGTCACCACACATGCCTTAGCCGCCCTGTTTACCGACAACATGTTTCGTCCGTTTCCAAAAAATATAGAGGAAAGCATTTTTGCCGGCGAAGAATTCATCTTACTGCACGTTCCCTACGAAAAACTCGATGAAAAAAAATACGAAGGAAGATTACGTGAATTGACCGACAACGAATTGATAATAAGAAAACCCGGACAAAAAAATCCCTCACGAACCACCGACATGGCCATTGCCATGGATTTCGATCGTAAAATCGGAGTAATTATCGGTTCGGCATACATGGGAAGTATGAAAAAGATGCTCTTTACCGTAATGAACTATTTGTTGCCTTTCCATAACATCTTGCCCTTGCACTGCTCGGCCAACGAAGGAGAAGACGGCAAAGTGGCACTACTACTGGGACTCTCGGGAACGGGCAAAACCACCCTTTCGGCCGATCCGAAAAGAAAATTGCTGGGTGACGACGAACACGGATGGAGCGATAACGGAATTGCCAATTTCGAAAACGGATGCTATGCCAAAATGATAAACGTTACCGCCGGTAGCGAGCCCGAAATCTACAATGCCGTAATGCATAAAGACCACTATGAAAATCACGGCACCATTGTGGAAAACGCCATGATAAGCCCCGGAGGAAAATTCGATTTTTTTGACGACAGGTTCACCAAAAACTCCCGGGCATCTTATCCGCTTACATTCTTGAGCAATATCAAACAAAGCGCCGTAGGAGGACATCCGGACACCATTCTTTTCCTCACGGCCGATGCTTACGGCGTACTTCCTCCCGTAGCCAAGTTAGGCCCGCACCAAGCCATGTTGTGGTTTTTGTTAGGTTACACATCCAAATTGGCCGGAACCGAAACGGGCGTGACCGAACCCAAAGCAACTTTCTCGCGCTTTTTCGGACAACCCTTCATGCCTTTAAATCCCGACATATATGCCGGTATGCTTCACAGAAAAATGGAAAAACATCAAACCGGCGTTTATTTAATCAATACCGGATGGTCGGGAGGTCCATACGGCGTGGGAAAACGAATTAAATTGGATTATACGCGAAAAATGGTGGAAGCCGCTATCAACGGCGATTTAAAAACCGTGCCTTACCGGTACGACGAACGCTTCCATCTGCACGTCCCCCTTGAAGTACCCGGCGTTCCTCCCGAACTGCTCAACCCCGAGTCCACTTGGGCGGATAAAGAACAATACCGGCGCAAAGCAAAAGAACTGGCCGGTTTGTTTGCCAAGGAATTCGACAAAAATTACGGCGACAAAAATATCGACCCGGAAGTGGAAAAAGTGTGTCCCGGCAAGTAAAAAACGAACTCACTAAAAGAGATTAACCTTCCGGTTAAAATTGTTCGCCGGCTTGTTTCAATTTTTCTGCATTATCGGCAATGCGTAATGCCTCGATGATTTTATCCAAATCACCGTTAATGATATTTTGCAAATCGTAAAGCGTCAGACCGATACGGTGGTCGGTAACGCGGCCTTGCGGATAATTATAAGTGCGAATTTTGGCCGAACGGTCACCGCTCGACACCATGGATTTTCGCAATTTGGATTCTTCTTCTTTTCGTTTCCTGTATTCGATTTCGTACAAACGCGAACGAAGTACTTTAAGCGCTTTTTCAAAGTTTTTATGTTGCGATTTTTCGTCCTGACACTGGGCTACGATGCCGGTGGGAATATGGGTGAGCCGGACGGCGGAATAGGTGGTATTGACCGATTGTCCTCCCGGTCCCGACGACATAAACAGGTCTTTGCGTATGTCCTTCATATTAATTTCCACGTCGAACTCTTCCGCTTCGGGTAATACCATTACCGTTGCCGCCGAAGTATGCACACGTCCCTGCGTTTCGGTTTGAGGTACGCGTTGCACCCGGTGCACACCGGCTTCGTATTTCATTGTGCCGTACACGTCATCGCCGGTAATATTGAAAATGATTTCTTTAAAACCGCCCGCAGTGCCTTCGTTATAGTCCACCACTTCCACTTTCCATCCTTTTTTTTCGGCATATTTGGCATACATTCTAAATAAATCTCCGGCAAAAATCGAGGCTTCGTCTCCTCCTGTACCGGCCCGGATTTCCACTATGGCATTTTTCGAGTCTTCTTTGTCCTTCGGGATGAGCATCATTTTGATTTCTTCGGTGAGCCTGGCCAATTTATCCGATAAAACTTCTTCTTCGGCTTTGGCCAATTCTTTCATTTCTTTGTCCGTTTCGTCCCTCATCATTGCTTTGGCTTCTTCCAATTGTTGCTTGGTCAATTCGTATTCTTCAATCTTCTTGACCAAAGGGTTCAGTTCTTTGTATTCTCTATTGATTTCCACATATTTTTTCCGGTCGTTGATTATGGCCGGATCAACGATTTTATCGGAAACTTCCCGAAAACGTTGTTTGATTATTTCGAATTTTTCTTCGATCATTACAGGTAAGGCTTTGTGCAAAACTAACAAAAAAGGCCGTATCATAATCGACACGGCCTTGTATGTTGTTCCGTTGTTTTTCTAGCTTAATAATTCCATTGATCTTCTTCGTATTCGCGTATCATTTCTTTGATGCGTTGAGATTCGAGAAGTTGGCGTAAAGCGTCTTCGTGGATGTATTCACGAATTTCTCTATCGCCGTATTCGTTACTTGTTTTATAAATGGTGGTGGTAAAGTATCGGGCATTGAGCAAGTGGTCGAAGTTGATGGGACGGGCATTGTTTCTCGGATTATAGGCGTTGTATTCGTGCAATACTTCTCTGGCGTCCGGGAAAAATACCCAAAACAGTTCCACCAATTCCGCATCCAGGTCGTTGGCTACCGAGGCCAAGTCGTAGGCTACCGGAGCTATCCCTATCAAGCGATACCGGAGTTCACCGTATTTGGCATCGAAATACCAAAGACCTCTAATGCGGTATTCTTCGATTTCGGCGGGAGTGATTTTCATCCTGCGGATGTATTCTTCGTCCACTTTGCCTTCGTAGTTAAATTGTTCGATACCCACATCCATCGTATCCACATAGGATAATCTTTCTTCAATGTCCTTCCACTCCAATTTTTCTTTAAAATAGGTATCGGCATATACTTCGGTTATTTTTCCTTCTTTGATTCCGGAAAGAAGGACATCGAAAAGCGCTTTTCGGTCGCTTGTGCTGAACATGGAATCCGTCGGATAGTACAGAGGCAGGTTGAAACGCTCGTCCAAATCGATACGTTCCCAAACCTGAATGCTCCACAATACGTCCTTATCGTCCGTATAGGGATAAGGAAGCGGCTTGGAGTTATCCGCAATTTTTTGTTGCGGTGTTTTTCTGCCAATCTCTTGGGGGGTTTTGGCATTCAGGATGTTGGATTGCGCTTCAACTTTACCGAAAAGGAAGATCAACGGAACGATTAAAAACAACTTCTTCATAACAAACGGATTAATTGGTAATTTCTATGGTTACGGGATAAACTTTCTTAAGCTTATACGAACTGTTGCCTGCCAACCGGGCTTGGATGTTAAATATTTGAACGGTTTGTCCTTTTTTCACCCGCCTAAGCGCGCTTTTGGCTTTGGAATCCAATTTGGTGCCGCGCACCCGGATGGTGGGTTGGCCGGGTGCCTTGAAATCGAAGCCCGATACCAATAGCTTGACATCGAAATCGAAGTCGGGTAATGCGGCGCCGACGGTTCCTATTTCCACGTTGCGTCGAGGTAATTTCACATAACCGTCCTGACCGCTGATGGTACCCACGGGATTGGGTATGTTTTTGACCCTGAATACTTTCTTGTCGCTTTTAGTTTGGCCGTTAGGCAAGGTCCACGACACAATGATGGGAAGTTCCCTGCCACGGTAGTTGGTGACGTTTACGACGTACTTACCCGTTTTAACCTTTTTAATGACCGCTCCCGAAGCCGAAACCCTTACTTTATTGTCGGGAACGCCGGGTACGGAAATGGAAAGCGGGTTGTCCACGCCCTTGTACAATACGTTCATCTTGTCGGCGGAAATAACGGCCGAATTGGGCATGGGGATTACGGAATATTGGAATTCATAAGGTAATTTCACCAATGAATCACCTTCTTTAAATACCAATTCCCCTTTGAGGGTTTTGTCCCCCGGATTTCCCGCCGGAATATCGACCAATACTTGGCCGCCCACCATTTGGTCTTTCGGTACATCCTGACCGTTGATGGTGGCTTTTTCAAATTGCAAGGTATTGTCAAAACGTCCGAGGATGATTTTACCCGTTACTTTTTCGGACGGGAAAAAGGCACTTTTGTCCAATACCACGATGGCCTGATAGTTTTTCATGGACACGTCGCTGATTAACTGGCCGCGCAACATAGTGGACAGAAATTCGTTTTCGGACTGCAACGCGTTGTTTTCCAACCTTGCCATCGAAGTAAGTGATGCTATCAGGGGAAATCCCGGAAATAGTAATCCAACCAGGATATCTTAGCGGTTTTTTCTTTGATGGGGTCGGTATTGAAGCGGTATTTTACACGTTCTTCCAAGCCTTTGTCTTTATATTTACTCACATAAGTGAGCAAGGCTTCTCTGAATTTATTTATTTTATCGACGAATTCTTTTCCTTTGGGGGCATAGCCTTCGCCCAGGAAGAAAATTTCGTCCAAAACGTGTCCTTTGTCCAAAACCTCATAGTCGATATTTCCGGGTTCTTGTTTGGTTTTCTTGAGTAATTCTTTTTGGAATTGGTCCAAATATTGATGGAACTCCAAGGTCATACGGTTAACTTCTTGTGCGTCTTTATATTTTTCACCGTATTTTTGGGGTTGTTCCTGGGCTTTTTGAGCCAATAGCTGTAATAGCTCGTTATTTTTTTCTTTGGTTAGTTCAACCGTTGTTTTCAAGTCTTCGTACACGCGACCGAAAGATGTCAATACTTTTTTGGACATGGTCAGGGCCAACATGGCTATAAAGACCAAGTACATCAAGTTAATCATCTTCTGCCGCGGCGACAATTTTTGTCCTGCCATAATTGTAGTTTTTTTAGATTAATGATTAAAACTCACAACACACGATCCGGTAATTATTTGCCCATGGCAGCAAGCATGCCTTGATAAACTTGGTTGAGTTTGGCCATGTTTTCGTTAAGTTCTTGCATTTTTTGATGCAGTTGCGAGGCGTCCATAGCCATATCTTCGTTAACTTTGGCGTTTTTATCAACGGCTTCCAACTGATTTTTCAAAACTTGATTGAGACCTTCCAAATGGGCTGATGCTTCCAACATTTCTTCGTTGAATTTTTGTGTGGAGGTAGCGGCGTCCACCACTACGTCCAAACTGCGTGCGGCTTCGGCGAATTTATTGATTCCGTGTCCCAAGTCACGCATTAGGTCGGCGTCCAACCGGGCTTCTTTGAGCATTTGATCCAATTTTTGCGACAACTTGGCCTCTACGTCGGAACTTGCGGAACTGCTTCGCTTGATTTCATTATACAGCAAGCTCCAGTCGAATTCGTCTTCAATGGGTTCAAAGGCCGAAAAGGCGAATACGACTGCTTCCACAACCATACCGATAGCCAGAATCAGGTTTCCGTAAGGCCAATGTGCAATTTTAAATAGCGCTCCCATGATTACTACGGAAGCACCGAGACCATATACCATCTGGAAAATTTTCTTTTTTTGTTTCGTTGTCATAGTTCTTCTGTTTTTTTATTAATTTTTGGGGGTTATTTCTTGAGGATTTTAGTAAGCAAAGCTCGATTTGTTGGCTCGTGTTTTTTTGGCGTATTTTCTTGCATTGGAGCCCATGAAATCCTGCACGCACCGGAATCCTACGTAACTGCGTGCCGAGTCGGCGTATTCATAGGTTCTGGTGTGTACTTGGATAAAATATTTGACGTCTTTCCACGATCCGCCCCGTATGACTTTTCGCTTGTTTTTCCAATCATGTGTGGTGGGGTTGAAGGTAGCCACGTAGTTATACGAATCGGGATTGTAAGACGAGTTGGTCCATTCGGCCACGTTGCCCGCCATGTTGTAAAGTCCGTATCCGTTAGGATTGTATGATTTGGCTTTAGCGGTAAATACGGCTTGGTCGGAGCGGTAGTCACCGCGCAAGGGTTTGAAGTTGGCCAGAAAGCATGCCCGTTCGTTCATGGTGTAAGGCGACCCCCACGGGTAATCGCTTCCTACCAGTCCGCCCCGTGCGGCATATTCCCATTCGGCTTCGGTGGGCAGACGGAAACGGTGCAATGTGGGGCGTTTACGCGATTTGAGGTACCAGTTCATTTTTTTGGTACGGTAATCGGCAAAGGCGGTGGCTTGATACCAGTTTACGCCCACTACGGGATATTCGTTATAGGCATCGTGCCAAAAATACTCCTGCACCATGGGTTCGTTGTAAGCATACATGAAGTCTTTTACCCAAACGGTGGTGTCGGGATATACTTTTACGATGGTATCGAAAACGTGTTCGCTACGTTTGCCGCCCTGCCGGATGGCTTCGTCTATATTGAATATTTTTAATCTGTAGGTAAATTGATTGACGTCAAACATTCTTTCGCCGTCGGGGGTTTCTTTTAAGGGGAGATAGAGGGAGTCGAATACTTCGGCATAAAATTCATCGGGAAATTTGTTTCGGTTAAAGATAAGGGGTACTTTCCAGTTGAGCCGTTTTCCGCTCGTTTCTTCGTCTTCGTAGGTTGTGCCTCCGTATTTGTCTATCATATAGCGGTTGTAGGCGTTCTTGGCCGTATCCAAATCCTTGTAGGCATACCGGCCGATGCCTTTATTTTCGGTAATTTCCATTTCTTCGACCATTTTGGCCAAACGGGTTCTGATGACGGAGTCTCTGACGTAATAGACGAATTCGCGGTATTCGCTGTTGGTAATTTCGGTTTCGTCCATATAAAACGAATGAACGGTAACGCTTTTTACCGGTGCGTCTATGGAGTAGGCTTTGTCTTCGTTATGTTTTCCCATAACAAAAGTCCCTCCCGGAACCAAAACCATTCCGTAGGGCTTGTAGGGTTGGAACTTTTTTCCTCTTACTCCTACTATTTCTCCCCGCTGATTCGGATTACCGCACGACACGATTACTCCGAACAATAAGGCCATGATGATTGACTTCTTCATACTGAAAATTTCTTTTACCAGGATTTGTTGTTTAGACACTACTTTTCGAGCGTGCAATATATAATTTTTTTTTGTGAATGCCAACATTGTTTTTTTTACTTCCTTAACAACGGAATTTTTACTATGAGTCATGACGGTCTCTTTTTGAACTTCGGGTATTTGGTTAGTTTAACGATGTTTTCATATAAATTATTGTAAGACACCGTACGGTGCAATTTCTTCTCAATTTAATAGTTTTTTTATTTCTTGCAAAGTCAATGCATCAATTTTTACATCTTTGGGTAATTCTTTTTTTCTTCTTCCGTTAACGAAGATGTGTATTTTCCCCCATCTGCCTTTCTTAAGGCTTATTCCTTCTTCTTTCCATTCTTTCAGGGTGTCGTCTTTGTCTTTTTGTATTTTGGTTTGTATCAGTTCGGTTATTTTTTCTTCGGTTAATGTTCGGGGGTTAAGGTTTTTGGGTATTTTGACGTTCATTTCTCCCCATTTCAAATAGGGGCCGTATTTTCCGGACAGCACATAAACGGGCAGGCCTTGAAATTCTATGACGGGTTTGTCTTGTGTAAGCTTGTCTTCTATCAAGGCTATGGCATCTTGCTCGGTCATTTTCAGCAGGTTGATGTGGGGAGGAACGGAAATGAATTTATTTTGATACCTTACATAAGGTCCGTATTTACCCATCCCTATAATCACATCTTGCCCTTTATATTCACCGATTTTTTTGGGGAGTTCAAACAGGGCCAAGGCGTCTTCCAAACCGATATCCATAATAGTGATTCCCGGAGGCAGGGAAGCATATTTGGGTTTTTCGGATGCGGAAGCTTCGCCTAATTGTACCATGGGGCCGTAGGGGCCGTATTTGGCATATACGTTTTTTCCGCTTCGGGGATCTTGCCCGAGTAATCTTTCTCCTTTTTCGCGTTTTGCGTCTTTTATGACTTTTTCTACTTCGGGTTCGAAATGGCCGTAAAATTCTTTCAACATTTTCACCCAGTCGTATTTGCCCTTGGCGATATCATCGAATTGGGCTTCCACTTGGGCGGTAAATCCGTAATCGACGATGTCTTTGAAGTTTTTGACCAAAAAGTCGTTGACTATGATTCCGATGTCGGTGGGTATTAATTTTTGTTTTTCGCCGCCGTAGGTTTCTTTTTCTTTTTTTTCCACTGTATTTCCGTCCTGCCAAAGCATCACTTTCAGGGTTCTTTTTCGTGACGGAATATTTTTCTTGACCACGTAGCCTCTTTTTTGAATGATGCTTATGGTGGGGGCATAAGTGGACGGACGTCCTATGCCCAGTTCTTCCAGTTTTTTCACCAGCGAGGCTTCGTTGTACCTGGCGGGCGGTTTGGTGTGTTTTTCTTTGGCCGTGATAATTTCGGGATGAAGTTTTTCGCCTTTTTTTAATTTGGGCAGTTGGTTTTTTTCGTTGTCAAAATCGGAAGGGATGTATATTTTAAGGAATCCGTCGAAAGCCATTACCTCACCTTTGGCCTTAAATGTCCGGCCGGAAGCGGTGGTTTTGATGCTTACGTGCGTATGATCGATAACGGCCGGCGCCATTTGTGAAGCTATGGTGCGTTGCCATATCAGTTTGTACAAGCGTGCGGCATCTTTGTCGAGCGACGGGTTTTCCAAAAAGATATCGGTAGGGCGTATGGCTTCGTGAGCTTCTTGAGCGGATTTGGATTTGGTTTTGTAACGCGTGGGAAGGGCGTATTCGGTGCCGAATTTGTCCGTAATGTATTGTTTGGCTTTTTCAATGGCTTCATCCGATAATTGAACGCTGTCGGTTCGCATGTAGGTAATATATCCGTTTTCGTATAAAAACTGGGCCACTTGCATGGTTTTGCTCACACCGAACCCGAGCTTTGAGGCCGCTTCCTGTTGAAGTGTGGAAGTGGTAAACGGCGCCGAAGGATTTCGCTTGCCTTTTTTCTTTTTTACTTCTTCAACGACGAAATCGGAGTCGTTCAACGCATCGAAAAAGGATTTCACCTCATCTTGGCTTTGGAACTCGGTATCCAAAATCGCTTTGAAGCTTTCTTCGGTATCGATTTTTTTAAAAATTCCTTCGACTTTGTAAGTGACTTGAGGGACGAAAGCTTTGATTTCTTTTTCGCGTTCCACCACAAGGCGCAAGGCTACGGATTGCACACGTCCTGCCGAAAGACCTTTTTTGATTTTTTTCCAAAGCACGGGTGAGAGTTTGTATCCTACCAAACGGTCTAAAATGCGACGTGCTTGTTGGGCGTTTACCAAGTTTTCGTTGATATCGCGCGGGTTTTCCAAGGCTTGTTTTACGGCTTTTTCGGTGATTTCGTGGAATACGATTCGCTTGGATTTGTCGTCTAACTTCAAAAAGTTTTTTAAATGCCAAGCTATGGCTTCTCCCTCACGGTCTTCATCGCTTGCCAGATAAACCGCTTCGGATTTTTTGACCAGTTCTTTAAGTTGATTGATGATTTTTTTCTTATCGGGCGATATGATGTATTTGGGTTTGAAGTCCCGTTCGAAGTCGATACCCATTTCGTTTTCGGGCAGGTCGGCGATATGGCCGAAGGATGATGCGACTTCGTAACCGGGCCCCAGAATTTTTTTTATGGTTTTAGCTTTGGCCGGCGACTCGACAATGAGTAATTTTTTTGCCATTTTATTTTTGTTTCGCAAATGAGGTTTTATCAAAAAAACCGGGAACTTGCGTCCCCGGTTCGGAATAGGATTTCGTATCAGTTAACCGGTCTGCGGTAAGTTTTTCGTATGGTTTTGCGTCCGAAACGAGACATGGCGCAACGGAATCCTATGTCGTTGGTCGATAGGTATTGGGGTAAGAAGCGCCGTTTGGAAGGTTGCAACCAATAAGCCCGGTCTTTCCAAGAGCCTCCTTTATAGACGCGTACTTCGTTGTCGATTAACGTGGTCCGGTTGTTGCTTTTGTCATATTCCCGGATCATTTTCCATTTTCCGTCCACGGAGTCCATATAGATTTTGTGAACGGGCGAGTTATAGACTCTTTTATCGGAATCTCCTTCCAGTTCTTCGGGGGTCAGTCCGTAGTATCTTGACGATTGCAGGTCTCCGTCACGATAGTCTCTGTTATCGGCACGATTGAAGTTTTGACGTAAATACAGTTCTTTTTCGTCGATTAATTTTTTGGCCGGGGCGCCGGGTAATGCTTTATAAATGACTTTTCCTGTGGCTAGGGTGTCGTAAGGAATGCTGTCGGGGGTAATGACGATGAGTTTTCCTTCTTCGTCGAATGCCATTTTGGTATAGACATTGCCCCGGTAGTAATTGAAATCACTGGCTTCGTCATCGATGATGGGGCGATACACGTCTGCTACCCATTCGTTAACGTTTCCTGCCATGTCGTAGAGGCCGAAATCGTTGGGCGGGTAGCTAGCCACGGGGGCTGTGATATCCGCCGCATCGTCGGACCATCCGGCCAGTCCGCTATAGTCTCCGTCGCTTTGTTTGAAATTGGCCAATTGTTTGCCCCGGTTTTTTCCGCGTCCCAAATATCTTGTGGCGGTACCGCGCCAAGGGTACATTTTTCTGTTTTTCAACCGGTTATATATGCGTTCTCCGATTTGTGATTTGGCGGCGTATTCCCATTCCAGTTCGGTGGGCAGGCGGTATTTGGGGATGATAATTCCGCTGGAGATATTGGCCGTGTTTAATGTGGTATCCTTACGGCTACGTTTGGGATAATATTCGGTATTTCCTCCGAAAGCCATTTCGGGGTCCGAAAGATAGGTTTCGGTATTGAAGTTTTCTTCGGCCGTTTCGTTATATATTACGTTACGGTCTAATTTTCTGAATTTGATTAACCGCATTTCGTTAACGCGGTCGGTGCGCCAGTTGGCGTATTGAACGGCTTGCACCCAATTGACGCCTACCACGGGATAATCCGAATAGGCGGGGTGACGTAAGTAGTTCATTACCAAGTCTTCGTTGTATGATAAGGGAGAGCGCCACACCAAGGTGTCGGGCAAAGCGCCTTCGTAAATGTGTCGGTATTTGGGGTCTTTGGGGTCGAATACTCTTTTCAGCCAGTCCAAATATTCCAAATACATCAGGTTGGTCACTTCGGTTTCATCCATGTAGAACGATTGGACGTGCATT
>JAMONI010000080.1 GCA_027065935.1 Flavobacteriales bacterium
CATATTGTCCGCTGTAATAAGATTTGACTTGCACGCCCCACGACATAACATCGGGTTTGATACGCCCGTCGGCGGTATTGCCTTTGCTACTGAAGAAAGCGCGAATTTTATCCCAATAAGCCGCACCTACGGCGATAACGTCTTCCGCATCGGCCGGAACGGATATTTTTTGCCACCAGTCGGCACCCGAATTACCGGCCGATATGATTACGTGGATTCCTTTTTCCGTAGCAATTTGCGCCCCGCGTGAAGCGAAGGCGGTTTTTCCGTCCAATTCATCCCAAGTGTGATCATAGGCGGGAATATCAAAATCGATATATCCCAACGAGGTATTGATTACGTCCACCCCCACACTGTCGGCACGTTCGGCTGCCATCACCCAATAGGTTTCTTCCACCGGCATTTCCATATAAACATCCTCGGAAATGTATAAACAAAAATCCGCATCATAAGCCGTCCCTATCAATGCGCCCTCGGCATAGCCGCCCGTTACCGCCCACACTACGGTACCGTGCCAATGTCTCGTGTAAACAAAAGCGGTGTCGTCGGGGAAGTTATACGTATCCACCACGCCGTTACGGGCATAAACGTGTTGCAACACACTCGACGTGTCGGCTTGAGGAAAACCGGCATCGATGATGGCTACCAAAACCCCTTGTCCCGTATAACCGGCCTGATGAAGCCCGTAAGCATTATGCATCACATAAGGCACGGTGTCGTTTCCGTAATCCGGAGATAAATGCCCCCATTTTTTTGCATGTTTATTCTTTTTCCTAATATTTCCCGGACGGTGCAATACGTGCTTGTCGGCAAAAACAATGCTGTCCACAAAACCGAACTGCTTCAAAGAAGCAATATCGACCGAATCGCCTTGCACGTGCAGGGCATTTAACCACTTGGAACGCCCTTTGACTTGAATGCCTTGGGTCTGGGCTACCGCCGCATAATATTGAGCATCAACCGGGACATCTCTGATATCCAATGTCAATCCGTACCTATTACGCCTGTCCAAAGCCCGTTGCGAGAGCATTTCCAACGGGTGATTGAAATAATAGGTGGAATCGGGCTTGTCGGTCAGATAAACCCAAGCATCTTCTTGCCCGGTGCTTGAAAAAATACACGTTAACAAAGCAAAGCCAAAAAAAATATGCCTCATAAAACAAATTATGTGCTAACAAATATAATGATTTCATTTTAGCCGAGCCGAAAAAATCGTTACTTTTGACTAAAAGAATCGAAAATGAAGAAAACACTGTTGTTTTTGTTTTACTTAAGCATGCAATTCATATTCGCACAAACCTACAAAATTCAACACGCCGACTTTCGAATTACAATCAATCCTTACGAAAAACATATCGAAGGTCAAAACACTTTTTTCATCAAAATGACCCGGAGAGCCGACACGTTGGTGTTTGACGCCCACGAGCGAGTGCAAGTAACCGAAGTTAAACATAAAGCCGGACGATTAAACTTTTTCAGGAAAGACGGCAAATTGTTTATTACCGGAAATTTTTCCAAAGGAAAAAAATATGTCGTCAACATACGGTTTAGCACTAAAAATCCGAAGCAAGCCCTTTATTTTGTAGGGTGGAATAACGGAAATAAAAATCAAGTATGGACCCAAGGACAAGGAAAAAACCACAGTCATTGGATGCCTTTTAACGACGATATCAATCAAAAGTTTACTTGGCGTATGCAAGTGGATTTTCCCAAGAATTACGAAGTAATTTCCAACGGAACCCTCATCCAAAAAGATACGACCGGGGTGCGGTTCAATCGTTTTATTTACGAACTTGACAAGCCCGCATCAGGTTATCTCTTGTTTGTCGGTGCAGGCCGTTATGAGATAATACAAGATACCGTATCGGGCATTCCGCACATCAAATACCGGTATGCCGATGCTCCCCGTCCCGACCGAACCTTTTCCGAATCCGAAAAAATTTTCAACATAATGCCGCGCCTTATCGGTTTGCCTTTTCCTTGGAAACAATACAGGGAAATCCCCTTGCGTGATTTCATCTACGGTGGAATGGAAAACGTGACCGCCACCGTATTTTCAGATCAGTACGTGGCCAACGACACCGCTTGGAACGACCGGAATCCGGTCTATATCCTGGCGCACGAACTGGCCCATCAATGGTTCGGCGATTGGGTAACCGAAACATCCGCCAAACATCATTGGATCCACGAAAGCTTCGCTACGTTTTACGGCCGCGAAGCCGAAAAAGAAATTTTCGGTCGAAATTACTATGAATTTGCCAATTATTTTGAATTGCAAAAAATTATCGATGCTTATAAAAACGGTGACACCGTTCCCCTACTCCACGAAAAGGCTTCCTCGCTCACTTTTTACCAAAAAGGCGCTTTATTACTACGCATGATGCGGGACCGTATAGGAAAAGAAAACTTTGATAAAGTTATCGTGTATTTTCTTAAAAAAAATGCCCGTCAAAACGTTTCTACCGCTGACTTTAAAGCCGCACTCCACCACGTTACGGGCGACAGCCTAAACGGTTTCTTCGCACAATGGTTCGAAAAAGCATCCGTGCCGTCTTTCAGGCTATTCGTCCGGAACGACAGCCTTATCGTCGAAACCGGTTCAGGATACAAAATTCCCGTTCGTTTGTTTTATAAAAACGGACATTATCAAGATACCCTGCTCCTTGGTTCCATAGCCCTTCCCCGACCGGAACGCTTTGCATTTTATCTGCCGGATCCGGGTCGCCGAAACCTCGTAGCCCTTCAATGGCAACTCGACGAAACGCAACTGAGATATGCCTTGCGCATGCCTTTGAGCGATTTGGATTTCTACCGGGTATTGAAACAATACCGCAACATTCCATTGCATACCAAACAAAACCTATTTCTCGACATTTCCGCTTGGGATTACTATTATCCCGTTCACAGCGAAATTCTGCTACAAACCGAAAACGCCGGTGAAAACTACCGCATTCGCATCGCAAGCAACATCCTAAAACACGGCATTCAACACCGCAAAGCCGTAGCGGCCTCCTTCGGGACCGTACCCGAAAAACTCCGCAAAGATTTTGAAAAAATGCTCTCGGATTTGTCATACGAAATGAAAGAAAACGCCTTGTATGCCCTTTGGAACTCTTTTCCGTCCAAACAAAAACAATATTTGGACCGGACCCGGAACACCTACGGCTTGCAAGACCGTTCGTTCCGTATGATGTGGATTATGCTCGCCTTAAATACCGAAGGCTATGTAAGCCGTGAACAAGGACTGCGCCTGCTCGAAGAATTGACGGATTACGCCTCACCCGATTGGCCTGCATCCACAAGGCAAACCGCCTTGGAACTCATCGACATGCTGCAGCTTTATAACGAAAAAACCCTGCAGTACATCAAGACGGCATCCGAATATTTTTACCGTCCGTTGCGTCAACAAGCCCGAAAAATGCTCCGTAAAATCGAAAAATCCCGGTAAGAACAAACATTTATGTTTGCGTTGACGAACGACCGGACTTTTTAGCTTA
>JAMONI010000081.1 GCA_027065935.1 Flavobacteriales bacterium
CCCCAAAAATAATAAGACCTTCCCCCATCCCGCTATCGGGCGAAAAGGCGGTAAGTTCGGCCATGAAGAACGTGCGTTCCGTCAGCCCGAGACGGGTGCTCAGGTTATAAAACCAAACCGACTCGCTCACATCAAACCGGAACAGATGATAATAATTGAAACTCAAATTATGTCCGGCACTGCCCAAGGTCACCCCGAATACCCCTCCGAAGAGATGGACCTGACTCACATCCACCTTTTCACCCAAAACGGTAAAGAAATTCATCCCCGCACTCATACGCACAAATTCGCTCAACTTGAACGCTCCCTTGACCTTAAGCCATACCGGAGACGGCATCCCCCCAAAAAAGAATAACGGAATGATACCCGCACCCGCCGAAATATGATCGGTTATCGCATAATGGAAATCATTATACAAAATCCAAGAATTGGCATACCTTCCCGTGCCTTTGGGCAAGCTAAAACTGCTTTGCGCCATAAAATAATCACCCGGCGAAAAATTTTCCGGCTTTTTATCCTGACTAAAAACAACCGAAACAAACAATACGGAAAAGAAGAAAAGCATCAAATTTTTCATAACTTTATGTTTGGAATAAATAAAAATACAACTTTCCATATTTTTTTTGTCAAACCGAGGTCATTTTTATCCGGAATTTGAGGTTTTTATCTTAATTTTATACGGAAAAAACCGTCCATGATACATCCCCTGCTGATCGCTCCCCGTTCCATAGCCGTTATCGGCGCTTCCGACAAACTCCACACTCCCGGCGGACGACTGTTGGACAACCTGATAAAGCACGGTTTTGAAGGAAAAATTTATCCCGTAAATCCGAAGAAAACCGAAATCAACGGATTAAAAGTTTACCAAAACATTGAAGATATTCCGCAAACGGATTTGGCTATTATCGCCATTGCCGCCCGTTATGTGGAAGAAACCGTTAAAGTGCTGACCGAACGGAAAGATACCAAAGCATTCATCATCATATCGGCCGGATTTTCCGATGCGGGTGAGGAAGGAGCGGCATTGGAAAAACGAATCGTAGCTCAAATCGAACGATACGGCGGTTCGTTACTCGGTCCGAACAATATCGGATTGATTAACCGAAACTATGCCGGAGTTTTTACCACGCCCGTGCCCGAATTGGACACTAACGGCGTTACGCTCATTTCGGGTTCGGGGGCAACGGCCGTCTTCATCATGGAAGCGGCCATGCAACGCGGCATGCGTTTCAAAAGCGTGTGGACCGTAGGAAATTCCGCCCAAATCGGTGTGGAAGAAGTGCTTGAGCATATCGATTTGCAAGAAAAAGCCGAACCCGGCGTAATCATGCTGTACATAGAACATATCCGCAATCCTGAAAAATTACTCCGGCATGCACGCTCGTTATACACCAAAGGCTACCGGCTCACCGGCATCAAAGCGGGCAGTTCGCCGGCCGGAAGCCGGGCGGCGGCTTCGCATACGGGCGCTATGGCAAGCCCCGATGTTTTTGCGGACGCTTTGTTTGAAAAGGCCGGCATTTTGAGAAGTTACGGCCGGTATGAACTGATTGACCACGCGATGGTGATGAGTTATCCCAAAGGCAAAGGAAAAAATGTGGCCGTCATCACCCACGCAGGCGGACCGGGCGTTATGCTTACGGACGTTTTGGAAAAAAACGGCATGCAAGTACCCGAAATTACACATCCGAAAAAAGAGGAACTTCAAGCAAAACTCTATCCCGGCGCATCCGTAAAGAACCCCATCGACATTTTGGCCACCGGAACGGCAGAACAACTTAATGAAGTTTTGCGTTATACAAACGATTTTTTTGAACAAATCGATATGTCGGCGGTAATTTTCGGCAGTCCCGGCCTGTTTTCCGTTTACGATGCCTACGACGTTATCCTGAAGTTTATCAAACAAGGCGGCAAGCCCCTCTACCCTGTTTTACCTTCGGTAATTAACGTGAAAGACGAAATCGCATATTTTATCGAAAAAGGCGGTCAAGTGTTCTTCGACGAAGTGGCGTTGGGCAAAGCCTTGGGAAAAGTGTACGGACAAACTCCGGTATTCGAGCGCCCGGAATTACACAACGAACATTCCGCTCAACATTATGAAACCGGAAAGTTTCTATCGCCGCAAGAAACCTATCGACTTCTTCAAACATTTCACATTCCGGCGGCCGAACAAATCGTTGTCAAAAATACCGGCGAAATCGACAGCATTCCCGCATCCATGTATCCCCTTGCGATGAAAATCGTCGGCCCTTTGCACAAAACCGAAAGCGGCGGGGTCAAATTGAACATTGCCGGCAAACCGGAAGCCCGTGCCGTATTCAACGAACTGATGCGCCTTGAAAATGCCGAAGCGGTACTCGTTCAGCCTTTCATTAAAAGTCCGGTGGAACTTTTTGCAGGAATAAAATTCGATTCCCAATTCGGTCATTTGCTTATGTTCGGTAAAGGCGGTACCGATGTGGAAATCTGGCAAGACACGGCAAAAGTCTTGTTGCCGTCCGGAAGAGAAGAGTTGCGTTGGCATTTGAAACGCTTAAAAATTTACAAGTATTTCGAAGGATACCGAAACCAAAAACCCTTACCCGAAAACGATTGGTTGGACTTGCTTCAAAATCTGGGTGCGCTTGTTCATCATCATCCGTATATTAAAGAAATCGACTTAAATCCCGTATTATTCAATGGTGATAAATATATCGTAGTGGACGCCAGAATTTCCACCTGACCTCAAGAATGCTTGTCGCTTCCGCTCAAGTAAACGGCATATAATAACAATCCGCCGAGGAGGAATTGGTACGGATGAATTGTTTCTCCGTCCAAAATACCCGCAACAACGGCTATCAAAGGAATAAGATAAGTCACGGTGGAAGCAAATACCGGCGTATCGATTTGGATAAGTTTGTTAAACATCAGCTTGGCGGCCACACTTCCGCTAAGCCCCACTATGATAACGAATAAAAAGGATTCGCGGACTTGGGGATGCTCCGTTATTTGACTGAAAAATCCCGATATCCACAAAATGCCCAAAGCTATGGGAAGTAACAGAATAAAAATACCCGAAGTAAAGGTCAACACATCGACATCTTTGTACCATTTCTTGATAAGGTTCATATCCCATCCGTAGGAAATGCCGGCCAAAAAAACAAGCAAAGCATAACGATAATCCTGTCCGGGATGCGTTTGCGAACTTACGAAAATAAGCATCACGGCAGCCATCCATCCCAAGAAAATTCCCGCAATCTGGCGTTTACCTACCGGTTGTTTCATCACAAAATACGCAATCAAAGCCACAAAAAGCGGCGTTACGGAATTAAAAACCGCCGTGATTCCGCTGTCGATATGCTTTTGGGCGATGCTAAATAACAAAATAGGAATAAAAGTGCCTAAAATTCCGTTAACGGCAAACCGGAGGTAAAATTTTACGGGTAATTTGACCAATCCGTATCCGCCCAGAACAAGAAAAACCGTACCCGCT
>JAMONI010000082.1 GCA_027065935.1 Flavobacteriales bacterium
GTTCATATTGACCAAACTTACCTTTTCGGGCAAGTCCTGACGGCGATAATAATTCAATACGGCATTTTGGCCGGAACGGATTTCGGTCAAATCGGTAATAAAGGCATCGGCTTGCGATGAACCCGTGTCGTACACTTCGACGTTGACCGATGCGTCCGGTTCCAAAACAATCAGATTGCGCTGATGAAATTGGGATTGTTTTTGCGCTTCGGTGACCATGTTAATAATCCTGATATTCCGGTCACAAGCGACCCCTTCCGGGACATAGAGAAAAAATCCGTCGCGAAACAGCAACGTGTTCAATGCCGACAGATTATTGAATTTAGGCTTAACGATACGATGAAAATATTTTTCCACCAGTCCGGGAAATTGCAACGTGGCTTGCGCCAAGCTTCCGGCAATAATACCGTTGTCGTATTGAACGAGGTTTTGCTTGCCGTATAAAATGCCGTCGGTGAGAAAAAAATCATAATCCGAAGCGTTCGACGGCGGTTCAAAAACACCCGGACGTTTTAGTTGCAAACGGCTTTCGATATGATTCTTCCAATCCGTTTTGCGCCAAAATTCATCCTTGTGCCCGGGCAAGCCGTGTTGTCGTAAGGTTTTCAAAGCTTCGCTTTTGATTTCTTTGGTCAGCGCCGACAGACTGTTAGTCAGTTCGTTATGATGGCTGATGTATATTTGTTCGATTTGTCTATTCATAATTTTCGGTTTTTAGCAAGATACGGTTCGATTATCCCGTTTTTTTTAAACGGCCGTTTCTTCGAGCCATTTGTATCCTTCCTTCTCCAATTTTTCGGCCAATTCGGCCCCTCCCGATTTTACGATTTTTCCGTCGTACATCACGTGTACAAAGTGCGGTTTGATGTAATCGAGCAAGCGTTGGTAATGGGTGATGATAATTTGTGCATTGTCCGGTCCGTGTAGCTTACGAACGCCTTCGGCGACGGCTTTCAAGGCGTCGATATCCAATCCGGAATCGGTTTCGTCCAATACGGCCAAATCGGGTTGGAGCAATGCCATTTGAAAAATTTCGTTACGTTTTTTTTCGCCTCCGGAAAATCCTTCGTTCACATTGCGCTTTTGGAGTTTTTCGGGCAGGCCCGTTTCCTTCATTTTTTCACGATAATATTTCAAAAATGCTCCCGGACTCATCGGTTCTTTTCCTTGTGCTTGACGTTGGGCATCCAAGGCGGCTTTCATAAAATTGATCATACTGACGCCGGGAATTTCCACCGGGTATTGAAAACCGAGAAACAAACCGGCCAAGGCACGTTCGTCGGGTTCCATTTCCAAAAGATTTTGTCCCTTAAACAAAATTTCGCCTTCCGTTACTTCATAATCCGGTTTTCCGGCTAACACATAAGCCAAAGTGCTTTTTCCCGTTCCGTTGGGCCCCATAATCGCGTGTATTTCACCGGGATAAACGGTCAGATTGATTCCTTTCAAAATCTCATTCTCACCTATGGTAGCGTGTAGATTTTTTATTTCCAATAGTGCTTGTTTCATGAATATTATGTTTTGATGTTTTAAAATTTTACGTTTGAGCGTGAGGTGGGACACAAAGTTTATCCCACACTTCCCTCCAAGCTGATAGCCAACAACTTACGGGCTTCCGCCGCAAATTCCATAGGTAACTGAGTCAACACTTCCTTGGCATATCCGTTGACGATCATTCCCACGGCGGTTTCTTCATCCAGGCCTCGCTGTTGGAGGTAAAACAATTGTTCGTCGGATATCTTGGACGTGGTGGCTTCGTGTTCTACAATGGCCGTTGGGTTGGCCACGTCGATATAAGGAAATGTATGTGCGCCGCAACGGTCGCCGATGAGCATGGAATCGCATTGAGAGAAGTTGCGTGCATTTTCGGCGCCGGGCTTCACTTCCACCAATCCGCGGTAAGTGTTATTACTTTGTCCGGCGGATATTCCTTTGGAAATAATTAAACTTTTGGTATTCTTACCGATATGAATCATTTTGGTGCCGGTATCGGCTTGTTGGAAATTGTTGGTTAAAGCCACCGAATAGAACTCGGCTTGTGAGTTATCACCTTTTAATATGGTGGACGGATATTTCCACGTTATGGCCGAACCGGTTTCCACTTGGGTCCAGGAAATTTTTGACCGGTCACCCAAACAAATGCCGCGTTTGGTTACGAAATTGAAAATACCGCCCTTGCCTTCGCTATCGCCCGGATACCAGTTTTGCACGGTGGAATACTTGATTTCGGCATCGGTTTTGGCAATCAATTCCACTACGGCGGCGTGTAGTTGATTTTCATCGCGTTGCGGTGCCGTACAGCCTTCCAAATAACTCACATAACTGCCTTCTTCGGCAATGATTAGCGTGCGCTCGAACTGCCCCGTTCCGCGAGCATTGATACGGAAATAACTCGACAGTTCCATCGGCGCTCTGACTCCTTTGGGAATATACACGAACGACCCGTCGGTGAAGACCGCCGAATTCAACGCCGCATAATAATTATCACCGGGCGGCACCACACTGCCCAAATATTTCTTGACCAATTCGGGATAATCCTGAATGGCTTCGCTGATGGGACAAAAAATAATGCCGTGTTTTTTCAACTCCTCTTCAAATGTGGTTTTTACCGAAACGCTGTCAAATACCGCATCCACGGCCACGCCGGCAAGTGCCTTTTGTTCTTCCAAAGGTATCCCGAGCTTTCGATACGTTTCCAGAATTTCTTCGGGAACTTCATCCAAACTCTTATATTTGGGCATATTTTTAGGCCGGGCATAATAAATTAACTCTTGGAAGTCGATTTCGGGTAATTGCAAATGCGGCCATTCGGGCGCTTCCATCTTTTGCCAAATTCTAAAGGATTTCAAACGAAACTCCAACACCCAATCGGGTTCGTTTCGAATTTCGGAAATTTTTCGGATAATATCTTCGTTGAGCCCTTTGGGAAAATATTCCATTTCAATCTCGGTCTCAAAACCGTATTCGTATTCTTTGGACGTAAATTCGTTGATTATTTTTTCGTCTTCACGCAATTCTTCTTGCATAGCTTTTAATATTTTACCATACAAAAATACGAATAATTTTTCTAATTTATAATTATTCTAAATAAAAATGTTTTTATGAAGGTATTAAAAAAGCTTATATGTTTTCCTTACTAAAATTTTAGCAGTAGAAACGATGAGAAAAGACTTATTTTTTCTTGAGTCGATTCAATATTCGTTTGGTACTTTCCCTCAACAGTAGCGAGGCACTTTTTTCGGCTTGTTTTTCGAGAAGTTTTTTCCAATGTAAAGTATCCTGCCAAGTTTCTTTCTTGAGCATGGCTATGGCTTCGGCATCGTAATTTTCGTAAGGCGACACGATTTCTTCGATCGTCTCATCCATGCTTTTTACCGATTCGGTCACATAAGTCAACATTCCGGCTTTTTTCATATCGAAAGCAGAAAACCACCGCCAAGGCTGCCAGCTCATTTGCTGGAAAACCGCCA
>JAMONI010000083.1 GCA_027065935.1 Flavobacteriales bacterium
CTTTTCCGGCATAGCCTTCGGGCGTATTGATGCCCGTCCCTACGGCTGTTCCGCCCAAGGCCAGTTCGCTCAAATGTTCCAGTGTGTTTTTTAGCGCTCTTATGCCGTGGTCGAGTTGTGACACATAACCCGAAAATTCTTGTCCCAAAGTAAGGGGAGTGGCATCCATAAAGTGCGTCCTTCCGATTTTGACCACATGCTTGAATTCTTCGGATTTTGTTTTCAGGGCATCGCGCAGTTTTTCCAAAGCGGGAAGAGTTTTTTCCACGATTTTTTTATATAAGGCGATATGCATGGCCGTAGGGAAGGTGTCGTTGGAAGATTGTGATTTGTTCACGTCGTCATTAGGATGGAGCAATCGTTTTCCTTCGCCTAATTTGTTTCCTGAAATGACATGGGCACGGTTGGCAATCACTTCGTTAACGTTCATATTGGTTTGCGTCCCGGAGCCCGTTTGCCAGACCACGAGCGGAAAATGTTCGTAGAGCTTACCTTCTAAAATTTCATCCGCCACCCGGGCGATTAAATCTCTTTTTTCTTCGGATAAGATGCCGGCATCGTGGTTGGCGTACGCGGCGGCTTTTTTCAATATGGCATAAGCGTCGATGATTTCCCGAGGCATGGATGCCTCCGGACCGATTTTGAAATTTTGACGTGAACGTTCGGTTTGTGCACCCCAATATTTGTCGGCGGGTACTTTGACTTCACCCAATGTATCCCGTTCTATGCGATATTTCATGGTTGTCCGGTTTTATAATCAAAATTAAAGGCTTTCGGCCCGAAAAAATATGCCGATTGTCAAGTTTGATGAAAAATATAGGGAATTCGCCGGGATTTTAATACCGTATCACCCCGTCTTGCATATACAAAATGCGTTGCGACATTTCGGCCAATTCTTTATTGTGGGTTACAATGAGGAAGGTTTGTTTGAATTTTTCTTGGAGTTCGAGAAAGAGTTCGTGTAATTTGCGGGCATTGGCACTGTCGAGGTTTCCGGTAGGTTCGTCGGCGAGGATAACGGCGGGATTGTTGATTAAGGCGCGCGCTACGGCAACGCGTTGTTGTTCGCCGCCCGAAAGTTCGGAGGGTTTGTGATGCATCCTGCCGGTCAATCCCAAAAGCTCGAGTAATTCTGCGGCTTTTTCGTCTGCGGTTTTTTTGTCGAATCCGGCTATGTAAGCGGGAATGGCCGTATTTTCCAAGGCGGTAAATTCGGGTAGCAGGTTATGGAACTGAAAAATAAATCCTATGGATCGGTTACGGAAGGCGGCCAATTTTTTTCCTTTAAGTTTCGAGATATCCGTTCCGTTGATTTCAAGCGTGTAACTGCCCGGGTCGGGCGGAAGCAAGGTGCCTATGATATGCAGTAAAGTGGTTTTTCCCGCGCCCGAGGGGCCAACGATACTCACGATTTCGCCTTTCCGGATGTCGAGATCAACGCCTTTTAAAACGTGTAATCCGTTGAAATGTTTATGAATGTTACGGGCTTTAATCATCAGTCCGGCATTTTGATTTCGTAAGCTAAGCGGGCTTGGATGCGGTTTTCTTTTCTGTAAAGGTAATCGAAGTTGTGTTCGTAATCCATACCCCAAAGTTTTTTCCATAGGAGCGAGAGTAAGGAACTTTCCAAATCGGCGGATTGTAAGCCGAACAAACTTGCGAAAGGATTGTCGATTTCGGGATAATATTTGACTTCGTAACCGAACGGGAGGTCGGCGAGGATGGCGGCGCGTTCTATGGCGTCTTGTAAGGTTCCGGTTTGGTCCGCCAGGTTTAATTCAACGGCCCTTAATCCCGACCAAACCCTTCCTTGTCCGATGCTGTCCACCCGGCTTTTTGACATTTTTCTGCTTTGAGCCACCCGGTCGAGGAAGATATCGTAAACGAATGAAACCGTTTTTTGAAGGTTTTCTCTTTCTATTTCGTCCAAGGGGCGGAAAACGCTCATATCGGCGTGCGGATTGGTTTTTACGGTGTCGATGTTGATGTGCAGTTTGTCTTCCGTCATCCGGCTAAGGTCGGGGATAAGCCCGAATACGCCTATACTCCCGGTGATGGTATAGGGTGCGGCAAAGATTTCTCGGGCGGGTGCGGCGATGTAATATCCGCCCGAGGCGGCTACGTCGCCCATGCTCACCACCAGGGGTTTTTCTTCTTTGAGTTTGACGAGTTCGCGATAGATGATTTCCGAAGCCAAAGCGCTACCCCCCGGCGAATTGATGCGTAATACGACGGCTTTAACGTCATCGTCTTCTTTTAATTTGCGGATAAGCCGGGCTAATTTATCACCGCCGATTTGATTTTTATCGCCTTCGCCGTTTACGATGGTTCCTTCGGCAATGACAACGGCAACGTGTTCGCCGGGCTTGAGTTTTTCAAAAATTTTCTTGGCTTTGGATTTGTAATAGTAATCCGTCTCGTTGATAATTCGGATGTTTTCGGCAACGGTGCCGGTTTTTTCCTCCAAGTATTCCGCAATCTCGTCCCGGTCGGATATGACGGCATCGATGAACCCGGATTTAAGCCATTCGGAAGGCGTAGCGTAGGGGAGTTCGTCGGCTATGCGCTGCAATTCGGATTTACGGCCGAAGTCCACTTCGTTAAGTATATGATCCCATAAGTCGAACAACAAAGTGCGCATCTGCAAGCGGTTTTCTTCACTCATCCTTTCTTGTACGAACGGTTCTACGGCACTTTTAAACTTGCCGTGCCTGATCACTTGCATTTCGATGCCCAGTCGATCCAACAGGTTTTTGTAAAACATGATTTGTGATGCCAAACCTTTCCATTCGATAAAACCCATTTGGTCAAGAAAAATATCGTCGGATACGGATGAAAGATAATAAGCTTTTTGCGAAAAAGCTTCGGAATAGGCCAAAACGGGTTTGCCGCTTTCTTTAAACCGCTTGACGGCTTGACGGATTTCATATACCGAAGCCCATCCCGCCTCAATCACACCCGGATGAATCAACAAGGCTTCGATTCTATGGTCGTAGGTGGCATGGTCGATGGCTTCGATAATTTGATGTAAAGTCAGCGCCGGCTTCATCTTGAAAGTGGTAAAATCGAAATTTTCAAACGGGTCGTCGGTTTTTTCTTTGACGGGATAGTCGAGGCGCAACTCCAATACCGAATGCGAAAAGATTTTGGCCTTGCTCGTATCGTTGTCTAAGGATTGTTCGAAACTCATCATCAGCCCTACCATCGATATGTAGAGTAAAAATATGACGGTTCCTATTGTGGCTATGGTGCTTACCGTTACAATGAGGACGTATTTTACGAATTCACGAAAATTCATAATTCTTTTTTTGGTAAAGATACGAAATCCGTTTATTGTTACACGATATTTGGCGGGGTAATCAAAAGAGATGAAAATCTTCCTAGAATAAAATACATTTTTATACATTTGTAAATGTTCAAAAAAAGAAAATTTTGGAAACAAAGCATATAGCGTTAATCGACGGG
>JAMONI010000084.1 GCA_027065935.1 Flavobacteriales bacterium
TGTAAGCCCGGGTGAGTTTGTTGGCATCTTCCACTCCCAGCTTGATAAATTCTCCGGGCGAATCGGTTTGTGCGTTACCGTGTAAGCTCCAAATAAGAATGATAAGAAGGGCGAGTTTTTTCATAGGTTAGAACATTTTATAAAAAAACCGCCTCCGCAAGAAGATAGCCGGAGACGGTTCGGTTTATTTTAAAAAGCGCATTTTATTCTTCGTTTGAAACCTTTTCGGCTTCGGTTTGGGTGTCTTGTGATTTGGCTTCGTTTTCAGCGGGGGTTTCTTCTTCCGTTTGGACAACTTCGAAGGGGAGTTCCACCGTAACTTCCCGGTGCAATCGGATTTGTGCGGTATATTTGCCTAAACGTTTGACATTACCGCCGATTACTTTGATGTATTTACGTTCGATTTCGATGCCTGCTTCGTTTAGCGCTTGAGCCAGGTCGTTATTGTTAATCGAGCCGAACAGTTTGCCTTGTTTTCCCGCTTTGGCGGGGATTTTAATATCGAGCGCTTTTATTTTTTCGGCGGTTTTCTGGGCCGCTTCTATCAGGGATTTTTCTTTGTGCGCACGTTGGCGAAGTTTTTCTTCCAATTGTTTTTTGGCCGAAGGCGTTGCCATGATGGCGTAACCTTGCGGAATCAGGTAATTGCGTGCGTAGCCGTTTTTAACGCTGACTACGTCGTCTTTGAATCCGAGATTTTCAACGTCTTTCAACAAGATGATTTCCATAGCGTTTGTTATTTTAATAAATCCGTAACGAAAGGCAGCAGGGCCAAATGTCGTGCGCGTTTGATTTCTTTAGCCACCCGGCGTTGGTTTTTTAAGGTTAAACCGGTGATGCGGCGCGGCAATATTTTTCCTTGTTCGTTAAGGAATTGCAAGAGGAATTCCGGATCTTTGTAGTCCGGTCGTACGCCCCACTTGTTGATTCGGTCGAATTTTTTCTTGGGTTTTTTGATTTCGATATCCAGCGGGGTCAAATATCTGATTTCGGATTCTTTTTTGTTTCCGTCTAGCAGTGACATGGCTTAAGCTTTTTGTTGTTCTTGTTTTTTGGCTCTTCGTTTTTCGTTCCAAGCAATGGCGTGTTTGTCCAACTTCACGATCAGATGACGAATAACGCGTTCGTCACGTTTCATTTCCAATTCCAAACGGTCCACTTTTTGCGGGTCGTAATCGAATTCGATCAAGTGATAAAATCCGTTTTTTTTGTGCTGGATGGGATAGGCCAATTTTTTGAGGCCCCAATCTTCTTCCCAGATGATTTCACCACCGTTTTGGGTGATAAAATCTCTGAATTTCTTAACTGCTTCCTTTACCTGATCTTCAGATAAAACGGGAGTTAAAATGAAAACAGTTTCGTACCGGTTCTTCATGCTTGATAAATTATGTGCTTATAAAATGCGTGCAAATGTAGGGATTTTTTTTCAAAGGACAAAATTCGGGAGCGAAGTTTCTTTTCCATTATTCATCGGGAAGTTTTCTTATCCGAGAAATTTTTTAACCCATTTGAGTTTTTCCGTAGTGAAGGGAGGATAGCGTAAGGGAATATCAAAGAGGACACTTTTTCGGGCAAGGCTACGAGGATGCGTAAAGGCTTCAAAAGAATATTTGCCGTGATAATTTCCGATTCCGCTGGTGCGGATTCCGCCGAAGGGCATTTTCGAGGAGGCAATGTGTATGAGCGTGTCGTTAATGGCTCCGCCTCCAAAGCGGACGTTTTGCAGGATTTTTTGTTCTTCCCGCTTGTCGTTTCCGAAGTAATAAAGTGCCAAAGGGTAGGGATTTAACTCTATGATTTTCAATATATCTTCTACGTTTTCCCAAGTAATTACGGGCAGGATGGGACCGAAGATTTCTTCTTGCATCAGCGGATGCTCGAAATCGGGAACTTCGACAAGTGTGGGCTGGAAATAGAGCTTTTCGGGATTTCGGTTTCCTCCGTAGAGAATTTGGGTGTTTTGAAGGTAGCTTTCAAGGCGACTGAAATGTTTTCGAGAAATAATTCTGCCGTAATCCGGGGAGGTTTCGGGATTTTTTCCGTAAAAAGTTTCGATAACTCGGACAAGGAAACGTAGAAAATCTTCTTTAACGGACCGGTGCACCAAGAGATAATCCGGGGCGATGCAAGTTTGTCCTGCATTCATAAATTTTCCCCAGGCAAGTCTTTTGGCGGAAAGGAATAATTTCGCGGAAGCGGAAACAATGGCGGGACTTTTACCTCCTAGTTCCAGAACCACGGGCGTCAAATGTTCGGAAGCGGCTTTCATCACGATTTTCCCTACTTGGGGACTTCCCGTGAAAAAAATGAAATCAAAAGGTTGTTGTAAGAGGAATTTGTTGGTTTCAATTTCTCCTTGAATTACTTTGATGTATTCTTCGGGGAAGGTTTCGGAAAATATTTTATCCAAAACGTTTGCCGTAGCGGGGGCAAATTCGGAAGGTTTCAGGATGGCGGTGTTACCCCCGGCAATAGCTCCGATTAAAGGCGAGAGAAGTAATTGGAAAGGATAATTCCAAGGAGCGATTATCAGCGAGTTTCCTCTGGGAATTCTTTCGATTTCGTAGGTAGCGAAAAAATGCGCAAAAGACATCAGACCTTTTTTCTTTTTTATCCGTTTGGGGAGGTTTTTAAGCGCATCGTTAATTTCTTCATAAGTAAACCCTACTTCGGAGACGTAGGATTCAAACAAGGATTTGCCGAGGTCTTTTTCCAGTGCGCGGTATATTTCCGCTTCGTTTATGCGGATGGCGTCTTTTAGTTTTCGGAGTTGTTTTTTTCTAAACTCCAAGGACAAGGTGTTTCCTTGCTTAAAAAACTTTTTTTGTTTTTCTATGATTCGGAGAATTTCGTCGAACTTTTGTTTTTCCGCTACGAGAGGCATAATGTTTTTTCTGCAAATATACGAAAGGGACGGACGATGTATTATGAATTTTTTTGTAGCGAAGGTCATAAAGGAGAAAAAATGAGTAGTAGGATGCTTGATTTGAGCCGGTTTGCAATAGTCGTAGCCCTCTTTTTGCAGGATGCCGTGCAGGTATGTCGTGGGATTCAAACGACAGGTTTTTGCAAGTAGTTCATTGACAGCGCTTTATAGTGATACTTTTCCGATTTTTATGGTTAAATTTAAGTCAAATCGGAATTCATGCCGATTTCTGTTAAAGTTGTTAAACCCGTTTGTATGTCAAGGAAATTATTCCGTCGGAACGGATTAACGAAACAAATAAAAATTTTTATCCTTTAAAAAAATGATTCGGGATTACGTTTAAAGTCGTCTATAGACTTGTTGGCTTGGTCTTTACATTTGTGTTTGAGATGTTTTATTGCGCTAATCCAACGATTACCGTCAAAGTATTCCACAGCTTTAAAATCCCTTATTTTGTATAGGGCTTTGGGGCCGTAGCAAGTACCCAGGTAAATGTAATGCATTCCCTGTTCTTTTGCATCGGAAATCAT
>JAMONI010000085.1 GCA_027065935.1 Flavobacteriales bacterium
TGGGAACGCCAAATCACCCCCCTCAATATCGAGGATCAACTCTACATACGCACCGGCTTTCACCCGCCCGCTCCCGAAGGAAAAATTGAAATCATCATCGACCCCAAAATGAGTTTCGGAACCGGACATCATCCCACTACCGAACTGATGCTACGAATGTTGCTTGAAGAACAAGCGGCAGGAAAAACCCTTATCGACATGGGGACGGGAACCGGTGTGTTGAGCATACTGGCCGAAAAGCTCGGAGCCAAGCCGGTTTTTGCCATAGATAACGACCCGTGGGCCTTCGAAAACGCCAAGGAAAACGTCCTGAAAAATCACTGCCGGCACATACAAGTCATTCGGGGCGATGCCACAAGCCTGCAAAACCTTCCCGGAGCCGACATCTTTCTTGCCAATATTAACCGGAACATTATCCTGAAGGACTTGAGCCTTTACGTAGAAAAAATAAACAAAGGCGGAAGTTTAATGCTAAGCGGGTTCTACAAGCGGGACAAAAAAATTATCCTCGACCGCGCCGTGCAAGCGGGACTGAAACCGGTTCGACTGACGGAAAAAAACGACTGGCTCGGCATGAAATTTGTCAAATAATGTAAAAAAATATAATTTTGTCTTTTAGACTTCCTTAAAACAAACCTTATGCAAGAACACAAGTTACCTTCCGGAGAACATCTCTTTAACCCGACCGACCTCGTCAAATTGATATTATACAACGACGATTACAATACATTCGATCACGTGATCGAAACATTGATGTTTTATTGCGGATTCTCGGAATTAAGAGCCGAACAATGCGCTTGGCTCGCCCATTACAAAGGAAAATGTGTGATTAAAGAAGGAGATAGAGAAGACCTTTCGAATCTCGCCGTATATTTGCGAGAAGAAGGCTTAACCGTCGAAGTTATTAAGGCTTAACGTGATGAACAAAATACTTTTCTTGCTATTCATTTGGTTAGGACTGACGGTTTTCGCCCAAGAAACCCAACTTATCAAACACACCGTTCGGCAGGGCGAAACCATTATGTCCATTTCCAGAAAATACAAAGTAACCCCCTATAAAATTATCAAAAACAACCCCGGACTAACCGAAAACATCAAGCCCGGCGATGTCATCCTCATCCCCGCCGGAGAAGTACGCGACAGCGTTCTGGCCGATGCCCGATACAGCGGATTCAAATATCACACGGTCAAAGAAAACGAAACCGTCTTCAGTATATCCAAACAATACAACACGACCATTGAAGACATCATCAAGGTTAACAAAATCGAAGATAATAACATCAAACTGGGACAAATTATCATCATTCCCATCCTTTACGACCCTTACGCAAAAATCGATACCACCCGGTATAAAATCTATACGGTCAAACCCAAAGAAGGCAAATGGCGCGTGGCTTACAATCACGGCATCACGGTGGAAGAACTGGAAAACCTCAATCCCGAAATCAAAGGCCAACCGCTTAAAATCAACCAACGACTCATCGTGCCACGCAATCGCGCCGAAACCAAAAGACAAGAAGACCGGGATTACATTTATTACGAAGTAAAACCTTTGGAAACACTCTACAGCCTGTCCAAACGATTCGACATTTCGCAAGAAAAACTCATTCAACTCAATCCGTCGCTTACCGACGGACTCAAAGCCGGACAAATACTAAAAATCCCCAAGAAGAAAAAAACCGAAAATGAAGCCTTAGCCCAACTCGACGGCAAATTTTTCTACCATAAAGTCAAGCCCAAAGAAACCGTATATCGTATCACCAAAAAATATAACATCTCCACCGCCGACCTTATGAAATACAATCCCGAACTCAAGGACGGACTCAAGGCCGGCATGACCCTGCGCATTCCCCGTCCCGACTTCAGAGTGGTCTTTGATCCGCATTCGCCCCTGTTTTTCCGCATCGAAAAAATTTTGTCGCCCAAAGATCATACGGTCAACCTGATTGAAAACATCAACAAAGAAAAAACTTACAAATTCGCCGTTCTGTTACCGCTCAACTTAGACCGGTTTAATCCCGCACAAGCCGACTGTAACGACCCGGTACTTCAAAGCAAAGTATCGGACTACTATGCGGGCATCCGGACCGCAGTGGACTCGCTCAAAAACATGGGACTTAACATCGAATACGACTTGTTCGATACCAAAGGCTCGGCTTACGTAACCGAACAAATTCTCAACAAGCACGACCTGTCGGACTATCATTTCGTACTCGGCCCCCTGTATGTGAACAACATCCGGAAAACGCTTGAAGCATTGGTAAACTTTAATACGCCCGTGGTCGTGCCGACATTCAAATCCGTTTCCGCTTACCCCAACCTGATTCAAACCGCCACCGATTCCGCCTCCATGGCCGAACACGTATTGGCTTATCTGCAAAACATCAAAACCGACGATAACGTGGTCGTAGTTTATGATACCCGAAGTAAAAATACAGCCGACAAAGTGGCCGCCCGGTTGGGCACCATGCATAAACTCTCGGCTCGCGACGGCAAACACGGCAATTGGGTTAAACCCGATGACTTACGCCGCTTGCTCAACGCATCAAAACACAATATTATTATCATTGCCACGGATGATATGTCGTTGTTCGCCAACATTTTATCTATAGCCGAAGGCTTGTCGGCACGCTTCAAATTAAGCCTTTTCGGGTTGGAAAGACCCAAAAAAATCGAACAATTCGACATCAAAAAAATGGCAGCGGTCAATTATCACTTTCCTTCGCGCAGTCACCTGATTCCCGATGCGCGCTTGGCCAAATACACCAAAGAAAAATACGGCCTGTTTCCTTCACAAGCCTACATTAACGGATTCGATACCGTCTTCGACCTGATGTTACGATCGGGTAATGCGGAAAACCTCTTCGACGGGCTGAAAAAATACGGAAAAACCGAAGAAAGTTCTTACGTATTCCTTTACGGATTTAAACCCGAAAGCGGTTTTAAAAACATCGCCTCTTATATTTTCCGTATCAACGAGCATTTGGAACCCGAAGCGGTAGATTGATGCACACGCACCTGATTCATCCCGGCCACGCTCCGTCCGTAAACGCACAACTTATTGTTATGCTACACGGTTACGGAAGCAACGAGTGGGACTTATACGCCCTAAAAGAACATTTACCCGGTGCATATTATCCCGTAGCCTTACGCGGTTATATCGACACCCCTTTCGGCGGTTACGCTTGGTATCCGCTCTACGTCGATGCATCGGGCACCTTTAGCGTGAATGAAAAAGAAATGCTGCAAACCGCCCGGAAACTCATAGAAGATCTTAACGAAATCCGAAGAAAATTCGGCTTTTCGGCCCCCTTAAACCTTTTGGGATTCAGTCAAGGAAGCATAATGTCCTACCTCCTTATGTCCTTGCGTCCCGAACTTTTTCACCAAATCATTGCTTTTAGCGGTTACATTCACGAACCCGTTATGAACGACCCCGGAGCGGACGAGGTAAAACACCTGCGGGTTTTCGCCTCACACGGCATTTACGACGACATCATTCCCATTGAGCGTGCCGAAAAAGTGCCGGAATGGCTGAAAAAACATCATATCGAACATACCTTTAAAGTGTATCCGTCCGCTCACAATCTCATCCCGGAAAACATAAAGGATGCCATGCATTTCTTGGCTTAAAAAAAATTTTTTTCGATTTATGAAACCCAAGTGATTATTGTAACATTATTTTTTATATATTTGTTGCGTAGAACAATCTTAAACAAAGAAAATCATGAAACAAGTATTCAAAACCCTCATGCTCTTGGTAGTCGTGTTCGGACTTACCACCATGACGTCATGTAGCGAAGGCGCGGAAAAAGCCAAAGACACCGCCAAAGAAGCAGCGGAACAAGTAAGCGAAACGGCCGAAAAAGCCAAAGAAGCCGTTGAAGAAGCAGCCGAAAAAGCCAAAGAAGCCGTTAGCGATCAAGCCGACAAGCTGAAAGAACACTTTGCAGGCATCGATACCAACGGTGACGGAAAATTCGACAAAGCCGAATTTGAAGCCCACTACAAAGGAGAATTCGATAACAAAGATGCCGATAAAGACGGAAAATTAAGCCCCGAAGAGTGCAAAATGGTAGAAAAATTCGATGAAGATAAAGACGGATTCGCCTCAAGAGAAGAATTCGAAAAAGGACACGCCGGCATGTTCGATAAAATGGATGCCGACAAAGACGGATTCGTAAGCTTTGAAGAATTTGCCGCCGTTAAAGCCAAAAAAATGAAAGAAGGAAAATGCGGTGAAGGCAAGTGCGGCGAAGGAAAATGCGGCGGAGGCAAATGCGGTGGCGATAAATAAGAAACCCTTTTCGTACTTTCGCAATGCGATCCAAAAGCAACCGTAGAGCGTTTGTCATCAAGACAACCTCTGCGGTTGT
>JAMONI010000086.1 GCA_027065935.1 Flavobacteriales bacterium
CCGCTTCGGTACATCTCGCTTCTTGTAAATCCGAACCCGACAAAATCCCGAAAAACCGAAGCCTAATCCTTACGTTGGCCGGGATTATCTTCCCCGATACAAACGACACTTCACCCGGCATCCGAGAAATAGGCTTTGCCCGGCACTTGGATTTTTACTTAAACGATTCCAACCATGACCCCGACCTGCAAGGGCTGTTGATACAACGCATTGAAAAGTTTGAAAAATATTTGACAAAAAACAAAATTCGTCTAGAAAAATTGCCGGCTAAGGCTCAACGACGACTTGTAGAACAAATGATGCGGGAATACGATTGGTTTGAAAAATTGATTTCACAAATCGAAAATATCATTATCGAAGCCTGTTTTTTAGATCCGCATTACGGAGTAAATAAGAAACAAATCGGATGGAAATGGGTACAACACCCTTTCGGAACACCCCGCCCGGATAGCCGGTCGGATTATTTTAGCTTACTGCAAAAAAGAAAAAAAACCGAAATCATCCGATCCGAGAGAGAATTAAAATAATTTCATATTTTTATCAAACCAATTTTAAATCAAAACATTATGGCAGTATTAAAAGTTTTGGAACTCATGGCCAACTCCAAAAAGAGTTGGGAAGATGCGGCGGCCAAAGCCGTGAAAAAAGCTTCGAAATCCGTTAAGGGTATTCGTTCGGTATATGTGAAAGACCAAAGTGCAGTGGTGGAAAACGGAGAAATTACCGAATTCCGGGTAACATTAAAAGTCACCTTCGAGGTGAAATAAACCGGATGAAGCGCTTAAAAACCAAAAAGCCGGCGAATGCCGGCTTTTTTGATGTGGTACCTCGCAGAATCGAACTGCGGACACCAGGATTTTCAGTCCTGTGCTCTACCAACTGAGCTAAGGTACCGTTTGTTTTGCGAATGCAAATATACAAAAAATTTCACTTGTCAAGTCATTTTTTGAAAAAAAAATTTCTATCTTTGCCACGAAATTAACCCGAGGTCGAGTACCTCACAAAACGCATTCCTATGCCAGTAAAAATCAGATTACAAAGACACGGAAAAAAAGGAAAACCCTTTTATTGGATTGTAGCGGCCGATTCGCGCGCCAAACGCGACGGAAAATTCCTTGAAAAAATCGGCACATATAACCCCACTACCCAACCGGCGGAAATCAAGCTAAACATTGATGCCGCCGTAAAATGGTTGATGAACGGAGCCATTCCTACCGACACGGCTCGAGCCATTTTGAAATTTGAAGGAGCGCTTTATAAAAAGCATTTGCTCGTAGGCGTGCGCAAAGGCGCTTTCGACATGGAAGAAGCCGAACGCAGATTTGCCGAATGGATGGAAAACCACAAGAAAAAAGTGGAAGCTCTGGAAGCCAAGTATCGTGCGGCCAAAGAAGCCAAAGAGAAGGAAGCCTTTGAACGAGAAAAAGCTTACAGTGACGCTCGGGCTGCCAAACGGCAAGAAGCCGCGTCCGAAGAAGTAAGTGAAGAAAGCCCGGCCGAAGCGCCCGAAGAAACCTCCGAAACATCGGAACAGCCCGTTCAAGAAGAGACGAGCGAAACTTCGGAAACGGAAAACACCGAACAACAAACCGAGGAATAATTCCGAAGGTTTGTCCGAATGAAAAAAGAAGATTTATACTACGTCGGTAAAATCGTCAAAACCTACGGCAGGCACGGCGAAGTGCTCGTCAAACTCGATACCGACGAACCCGAAATGTATGAAGACATGGAATCGGTTTTCCTTGAAATCAAAGGACAACCGGTTCCTTTTTTTATCAATGCCAGCCGGTTGCATAAGTCCATGTTGCTTCGTATGGACATCGACGGAATCGATTCCATCGAACAAGCCGAAGAATTGGTGGGGCGCAAATTGTTTCTTCCTCTGTCCACCCTTCCGGAACTTACGGGAAACCGGTTTTATTATCACGAAATTATGGGATTTAAGGCGGTGGATGCCCGGCACGGTGAGCTCGGTATCATTCGCGACGTGAACGACATGGCCGCCCAGCCCTATTTTATCATACAACACCCTTCGGGCAAAGATATACTTGTGCCCATCCACGATGAGTTTCTCATAGAAGTCAACCGGAAAGACAAAACCATTCATCTCAAAACCCCCGAAGGCTTGGTCAAATTATTCCTTGACCGTCCCTCGGATAGTAAGTCGTAATGTCTTGCAGTGAAATATTCCGCTTCAAGCGTTTTGAAATCTGCCAGGATCGTGTTTTGATGAAAATCACCACCGATGCCGTAATTTTGGGGGTATTGACCGACACATCGGATGCTTTAGCGGCTTTGGATGTGGGTACGGGAAGCGGTGTGGTAGCCATGATGTTGGCACAAAAAAACCGCAAATTACGTGTGGACGGCTTAGAGCCTCATCTTCCGTCGGCCGAAACCGCCCGGCTCAATTTCAAAAACGCGCCTTTTTCCGGACGGCTCCGGATTTTTGTGCGGAGCTTGCAGGATTTTATCCCCGAAGCCCCTTATGACCTTATTGTCAGCAATCCGCCTTACTATCCCGCGAGCGCCAAAACGGATTACAACCCCGCCCGGATGAATACGACGCTCCGGTTGGCGGATTTGTTTGGTTTTGCCCGGAACTTTCTCCACGAAAACGGACGCTTAAATTTGATTTTTCCTTCCGCTAACGATGCCGACGTGTTGGCTGCGGCTTATACTAACGATTTGTTTCCCGTCCGAAAAATCATCGTGAGCGCACATCCGGGCGCCCAAGCCAAAAGAAGCTTTTGGATGTTTACCCGGGAAGTGGACCGGGATTTTGAGAAGGGTGAATTGATTTTGTTTGACCGGTCGGGCAAAAGAACCGAAGTTTTTAACCGGCTGGTATCGGCTTATTTGCAGGATGACGAAAATTAAGATTAAGAGGAAAACTTGTTTTTTCTGAACCGTTCGGCGTATTCGGTGGGTGTTATGCCGTAAGTTTCTTTGAAGCATTTGCTGAAATAGGCCGCACTACCGAAACCCGCGTCAAAAGCCACCTCGTTGATATTGGCATCGGATATTTCCAGTAACCGGGCGGCGTATTTGAGACGTTGCGAGCGAATGAATTCTCCCGGAGGCAGGCCGGTTAATGCTTTGAGTTTTCTGTAGAGTTGCACTCGGCTCATGTTGAGTTTCCGGGCAAAAAGTTCCGTGTCGAAATCTGGATTGGCCAGTTGGGATTGGACAATTTCCTTGACGGATTGGAGGAATTTATGGTCAAGGGTATTTTTATCTACGGGAGGTTCGGCGAACAGGGGATTTTCCTTGAAGCGTTTTCGGTTTTTTTCCAGGGTGTCCATCAGGTTTTCCACTTTCATTTTGAGTACGTCTTCGTGGAAAGGTTTGACGATATAGTCCACCGCACCGCATTCGGTTCCGACGGTCATGCTTTGCTTTCCCGCTTTGGCGGTGAGAAGTATAACGGGGATATGGGCGGTTCGGATATCGTTTTTAATGGTTTTACAAAGTTCGTATCCGTCTTTTTTGGGCATCATCACGTCGGAAATGATAATGTCGGGGATGATTTCGACGGCTTTGCGGAATCCTTCGTCTCCGTCGGAAGCTTCCCACACCTCGAAGCCTTCGGTGAAGAGTTTTTTGAGGTAACCGCGCACTTCCGTATGGTCTTCGACGATAAGCAAACGGGGTTTGTCGCTTGTTTCCGTTGCGTTTTGTTCCGGCCGGTTGTCGGTCAATGTTTTTCCGGCTTCGGGATATTCGTTTACGGGCCGGACGGGCAGTTCGACACGAAATTCGGTCCATGCCCCGGGCTTGCTATTGACGTGGATGCTTCCGTTGAGTGCTTGCACCCATTCGTGTACCAAGCTCAGCCCCAAACCTACGCCTTCGGAAAACTCGTTTTTCTGATAGAATCGTTGAAAAATTTTTTCTTTTTCTTCTTCGGTCAGGCCTTCGCCGGTATTTTTGATTTCGAATATAAAACGGTTGTTTTCCACAAAAGCCTTACAAATCACCTGGCCTCCGTCGGGGGTGTATTTGAAGGCATTGGACAACAGGTTGGTGAGTATTTTTTGAAGCAAGTCTTTGTCGAGGATGTAGCTTTTTTCGTCGATGAGTATGCTGTTTAAAAACGTAATTTCTTTGTTGTCGGCGATGGACGAAAAACTTTCGATAACGGTTATCAGGAATGTGTATAAGGGGACTTCTTCGTTCTTGATGCGTAGTTGGCGGGATTGGATTTTTCCGATGTCCAAGAGTTGGTTGACCAGTTCCAGGAGGCGGTTGGCATAGCGTCTGATGTTGTTTATGTTTTTGATTCCGTCGGGATCGGTGATTTTATCTTCCAATCGATTGAGCGAAGCGTTTACAAGGGTTAGCGGCGTTCGGAATTCATGGGAGATATTGGAAAAAAAACGGGTTTTCATCCGGTCGAGTTCTTGCAGGGCTTGGCGTTTGTTTTTTTCGCTGAGCAGTGCCAATTTGTAGTTTAATTGCTGTTTAAACACATTTTTATTTTGGAGCGAAACCACGGCCGAGAAGATGATGATTTCGCCCAAGACGGTATTTAGGAAATAATAATCACTGTCTAAAAACATGCTCAACAAATGGCCGGCGATTAAGAGCAAGCTGCCGTATAATACGATTTTTTTGTTGCGGTCGAGCGGGGTAAAGAAGGCTTTGTAAAATATATACAGGCTCAAGAGCATAAAAGTAAAATGAAACAAAAAATAAGATTCGTATTGATAGGGAAAGAACGGGAATAATATCATTTGAATCAATTTGATAAGGGCGTATAACAAAGCACCGTAAATCAGGACGGCGAACCATTTTTTCATTCGGGGTAAATGTTTTTCCAAGTTCATAAAGTTTATGGCAAAACGAATGTATGCCGCCGATGCCATGATGATGCTTAGGCGCACCAGAATGTTGGTGGTAAACGGATAAATTTGATTCAGATGGTTACGCAACCAAGGAATTTGATTGAGGAAAATAAAGGTTACGAAAAAGAGATATATACTGTAGAACAAAAAGTTTTTGTCGCCGCTGACCAAATAATTAATCAGAAACAGAATGAATGAGATAAAAATGATCCCTATATAGAGCTGATGGGTGTTTTTCCGGGCGTTTTTCAATACATAGTGGTACCAAACGTGCGATTTGTCACTCATGATAAGGAATCCCGGCTCATGAATGCGGGGCAGGTCCAAGTCGGTGAAGGTTTTTTTGTTGAAATAAAACGGGCGTGAAAAATCCAGTGAGTCGGCGGGGAGGAACAACACGGAGCTTTCCAAGATGTCATACGAGACTTTGTTTTTAGTATTTGAGCCTACCTTGAAGTATCGATATCCGTCGTGGTAAGGCACGTAAATTTCGGAATAATCTACGGTATAGGGATAAAAAATTAACGAATCCGCTTCGACTTGCGGGTTAATGAAAAAGCGATACCACAGGGTATGACGAACGGTCTTGTTATTTTCGGTAACGGGAAGGAAAGTTTGGTGTTTGATTTCTTCCCAAGACTTGTGCATGCTTGAATCGACAAAATAGCGTGCTGCCGGAGCAAGCGGATAAATCTTATCTTTTTCCGACACGTGCAATGCTTCTTCCGGAGGCGCTTGTCCCGGCAAGGCCAGTCCGACGAGCAGAGCAATTAGGAGTGCGGTTCTTTTCATAAGTTCGGGGAAAACCGTTCTTCAAAGTTAAACATATTGTAACAAATGTTACTTTGGTTTAGTTTTTATTGAAAAAAAGTTTTTGAAATTGTCCGTTAAGCATATCGTACCGGAGTAACATACGGGTGTCGTTGAACATTTCCACGCGATACGGCAGTTTGTTCAACATAAGAATAAAGTTATGTTCTTCGTCCGAGTAAATATTGTATGTGCCGCTTCCGAAACCGCTTACATTAAACGTGCCGTCCGCATTAAAATAATAATTGTAATCCACGATGTTTGATTCCAACACGGTTCCGATTATGGTATATTTTTCGATTTTATAGCAATTCCAAGAACCGTCGGTTAGTTTTTTCCGGAAGCTTTCCCAAGGGGAAGGTTCGGGATCCGGAGTTCCGTTATCCTGTTTTTTACATCCCGAAATTACTAAAACGAGGCAAGTTGCAAGTAACAGGACGGTATGATTTTTTGTAACAAAAGTTTTCATTTTTTGTTGGTTATTATAATAATTTTATGCAAAGATATCATCGCCGGTCAAAAATAAATATAAAAATTGTTTCATAATCTATCAATTTTGTATCATCGGTTATGGTAACTTAGGTTGCTAACTTGCGGGTGCTTGCCGTTTAGCGTTAGATTTTCGGGTTAAAACGGAACTCCGGGTCTGTGCAGTTTGTGAAGAACATGCGTTTTCTTCGGTTAGCCGGCGAAATACGGGGGATTAAATTGAATGCTTCATTCATTGGCCAACAGCCAAGCGGTCATAAAAATGTATTTTACCCGTTGTTTGTAGGTGTCCCAGCTTATTTTGTCAGGTGTGTCCTCGGGGGTCCGGTTATACGGGTAGAGGTTGGTGTTGTGAAACGTTATGACGGGAAAATTTTCCTTGTAAAAGATAACGCCGTCGGAGGCTTGCTCTTCGTTGGCAAAGAGTTTTTTATGATTCAGGAAACGTATTTTTAGTTTGGGACCGGCTTTGTTGACGGATTTCAGTCTTTTGAAAAATTGTTTGTTGTGCAAGCTATTGGCCATATACACTACGCTCGGGTCGGTGGAAAGCGTATCGAGAAAACCTATCATATCGATATCGATAACGGCCTTGATGTTTTCTTTTTTGACCGGCAGGTTGTCGTAAAAATATTTGGCTCCCAGATGTTTTTTTTCCCGGCCCGAAAAGTGTACGAACATAATACTTCGTTTCATGAAATAACCGTCGTCGGCTGCCAGTTGAAAGGCTTTGGCGATTTCGATCAAGGCGGCGCTTCCGCTTCCGTTATTGTTTGCGCCGCGATAGATTACCGTATCTTCCTTACCCAAATGATCGTAGTTGGTGGTGATTAGGATGATTTCTTCGGGTTTTTCTTTGCCTTTAATAAAGGCGATGATGTTTTGCGAATACACCGATACGTTTTTGCTTCCGTAGTCGATGGTGACGGGGACGTTCCATTTGCGGTCTTTTCGTCCCGTGTAATATACCGTGTCCAATGTTTCGTAGCCCGTTAGGTCTTGCATGATTTTGTCGGAGATGATAAAGTCGTATAGCGTGTCTTTTTTGATGGTGGAAGTACGGTTGTTTTTGTTGTAGATGTTCCTGTAGATTTCTTTGAAGAGTTTATAATTTTTCGGTGCATAGTAGAGCAAGGCTTTAGCGCCGTATTTTATGGCGGCGTTTCGTTTGAGTATGTATGCGTGAATGGGATCGGCCGACCATTTGGAGGGCCTTTCGGTGGCGGTTAAAATTTTGGTGCCGAACATATCCAAAGGCTCTCCTTCTTTGACCAAAACTATTTTTCCTTTCACATCCCGGTAGGCGTAATCGTTCCAACTCGGTTCGTCGATACCGTATCCGGCGTAAACGATATGGTCGTCGGAAAAGACCGCACTGTCGTGCGGAAACAGGCTCAAAAAATCTTCGCCTACGTTATACACCGCTCTGTCGGTGGCAATGACTACGTCGGGTACTTCGGGTTTGATGACTTCGTATTCTTGAAAATAATATTCGCCTACGGGCATCACGTTGTTATCTACGTGAAGCATGGAGAGAAAAAAAGCGGCTTTGAGTTCTCCTTCGGTGCCCGTTGCCCTTCCTTCTAGTGAATCGGAAGCCAACACTTCTATAATGTACGACAAAGAATCCATGCTGATTTTATCGGCATAATGTAGCGACAAATAGTCGCCTTTCTTGGGTTTTTTCAACTGAAAGCTGATAGCCGCTGCAAAAAGAACCGTCAAAAAGAGAATATAACGCTTATTCATTACAATGATTTTTTAATCCCGGTTGCCGTGTTTTTTCTTTCTACCACCGAACTCGATTTTGTAAAAGGCATAGCCGAATCCTACGGCCAAATGCAACATCACCACATAAAAGAGAATCGTACTCCAATCCATCGGTTAAATTTTCGGTAAAAATACTAAATATCCTTCGTTTTCGGTGATTACCATTTGTAAGAATAACTGAACGAGGGCAAAAAGGGAAACAGACTTACTTGATAGATTTCAAAACCGCTTTCGGTTCTGTAGAAATCGTAATACAGGGGATTCATCCTGTTGTAAGCATTATACACGCCCAATGTCCAGGTTCTTTCGCCCCGTTTTTTCTTTTTGGTAAAACGCATACTGATGTCCAAGCGGTGATAAGCTCGCATGCGCAAATTGTTTTTTTCCGTGTAGATATAATCGATGAACTGTCCGTTGCCGAAGGTGTATCGTACGGTTCCTACGGGCAGGGTAACGGGATATCCGCTTCCGTAGGTCCAGGCAAGCGAAAGTACTTTGCCGGGTTTGAGGGTAAAACTTCCCGCGATGTCCAATGTATGACGTCTATCGAACCGGAAAGGATAAGGGTTTCCGTTGTTAATGTGGTTGAACCGGCGGTAGGTTTTCGCCCAGGTGTAAGCCAACCATCCCTTCAGACGTCCCTTGTTTTTTCTAAGTAAAAGTTCGACACCGAACGAACGTCCCGTTCCGTTTTTTTCTACGATATATTCCCAATTTTCAAAGGCAAACGACATAAACGACGACCCCGGCTTGTATGTGATAAGCCGGTTTATTTCCTTATAATAACCTTCCACCGAAGCTTCGTATTTGCCGTCATTGAAAGTTTTGTAAAATCCGCCGGCCGTTTGCCAACTTTGTTCGGGCGGAACATTTGCCGTGGCGGGCATCCAAAGGTCCACAGGCATACCCACTCCGCCCGACGTAAGCAAATGAACGTATTGCTGCACACGCATATAGGACAATTTGAAAGATGTATTTTCTCCTAACATCATCTTGATGCCGATGCGGGGTTCGAGCGAGGGGAAGTTCTTTCCGTCCGAAACATAATAATTGAACCTGAGTCCCGCTTGCACTTCTAAGAATCTTGCCGGTTGGTAATTTAAGGATGAATACAGGTGAAAATTATCAGAACGGAAATGAATTTGTCCCACCACGGTATCGTTCTTTTGTCCGTCTTCTTCCACCGAAATTTTCGTCACGCCCGGTTTGAACACATAGTGGGTCCACCCGATGCCGCTTTCGGACTTCAAGCGTTCCGATATCCGGTATTCGGTTTCGGTTTTTATCCTGTAATCCTCAATGCCCGAGAAGTAGCCGGCCTGCATCTTGTAGTCTTCGTCTTCTTCTTTGGCCTTAACGCCGAACCGGTATCTCGTATAAGAGGCCGTTGTGTTAAGAAACCACCGGTTACCCGATATTTTCGACCACTTGAGTGCGGCCAAGTGATTGCCCCACCCCAAACGTCCCTTGGAACGGAAATCCCGGTCTTTAGTGCCAACCGAAATGGCGTCATCGCCCAAATACCAACTCAAATACAGTTGGTCGTTTTCGGAGAGTTCGTGATTGATTTTTATATTCAAGTCATAAAAGGTGTATCCGAAACTTTCTTCGCCCAACGAAGCATTAGCGCTTAAGGCACGCATCAGAATATCGTAGGGAAATCTGCGTGCCGATACGATAAAGGAGGTTTTGTCTTTTACGATGGGGCCTTCGTAATTGATTTTCCAGCTTAACAATCCCAACATCACCGATCCGTGATAGGTTTTTTTGTTTCCGTCGCGCATTCTGATATCGAGAACGGAAGAAAGGCGGTCGCCGAATTTGGCGGGAAAGCCGGCTTTGTACAGGGTAACTTTATTGATGGCATCCGTATTGAAAACCGAAACAAAACCTCCCAAATGGTTGATGTAGTATAACGGAACGTCGTCAAGCAAGATCAGATTTTGGTCGATATTGCCCCCGCGCACATACATACCGCCGAACCCTTCCACTCCCGCCTGAACGCCCGGTAATTTTTGGATGACCTTAATCAAATCGGGTTCGGACATGATTACGGGAATTTCTTCGATTTGCTTGGCCTCCAAACTGATTTTGCTCACTTGTATGTCTTTGGCCAAATCGGGTCGCTTGCGCACGGATACAATTACTTCGTTCAATTGTTCGCCGGGTTCGAGACGGATATCGAGGCGATATTCTTTTTGTAGCGGCAACAAGAGGATTTTGGTTTTATATCCCACATACGAAACGCCGAGTTTTATGCTGTCCCGGGCGGGAATTACCAAACTGAAATAACCGAATTCATTGGTCACGGCTCCTTGTTGAGAATGAAATTCATATACCTGCGCCCCGATGAGTTTTTCTTTGGTTTCCTTATCGTAAACCACGCCGCTTATCTTGACTTTTTGGGCAAAACTTCCCTTTGCGCTAACCGACAGTATCAATATCCAGAGAAATTTGTATCGAAAAATCGTTTTTCTTAACAAGCTCCATTTACTCGACAAAAATCTTATGGCAAAATCTTTTTGATTCAATACCGTAGCCCAAAACACAAAAATAACCATCCAACCGGGCAAAACGATGAACAGGAAAATCATCAGCTCTATTAAAAAAACCGTTTCGTCGCCCGTGGTAAGCATATCTTTGACAAAACGGTGAAAAAACAAGGTGGAATAACCGGTAAGAATAAAAACGAGCAAAATCATCAAAACCTGACCGCCGGTGCGGACCCGCCATCTTTTTTGTAATCGTTCGACCCACTTTTTCACTTTACAAATCTTTTTTAAAAATTAATCATGGTGCTCAGCTCCGTTTTTCTCCGGGATGAAAAAACACCCAAGCCTCCTTCAATATTATCGGGCATTGCGGAAGGTTCGTCGCCGAAAACTCCCGGTCCGTCATAACCCGTTTGCAGGTATTTGTAAAACAAATAAGCATAACGTTCCAAGCCGAAAATTTCAATAATCAGTTCTTCGGCTCCGTCCGAAGGCAGTCCGTAATGAAGGGTGAGCGTGTAATCTTCATTTTTAAACAACTCGTCCGAAAAGAAAACTTCATCGTCAAAATACATGGCTTCGTTCAAAACCACCGGATCGTTTAATGATGTTTCCGTCAAATACAAAGCGTACATACCTTGCTGATTTTTTTCTTTTATTTGAATGGCGTAATAATCCGCCTGTACGTTGTCGCGAAGAAGAAGTTGAACTT
>JAMONI010000087.1 GCA_027065935.1 Flavobacteriales bacterium
AAACCGGTTAAAAAAAATTTTTTATATTTGCGATATCAAAATGATATCAAAATGAATAAAAAAATGAAAAAAGAACGCGAACTCAGAGCCATTAACGGCTTTGTTATGTTATCACTCACCTTAATGTTTCTTGCCGTATCAATATACGGTGTGGTAAAATCCGTCCCTGTATTAATCATCGCAGGAGCGTTGTTGTTTTTTGTGAGCCTTCCCGGTTATGCTGTCGTGAATCCGAACGAGTCATTGGTATTGACTTTATTCGGCGAGTATAAGGGGACGATACTGAAAAACGGCTTTTGGTGGTTTAATCCTTTGATGTCGCGCAAGAAGATTTCGTTAAAAGCGAGGAATTTCAACAGTGATACTCTCAAAGTAAACGACAAAATCGGAAATCCCATTTTAATCGGAGCCGTGGTGGTGTGGCGTGTGCAAGATACGTATGATGCGGCTTTCGAGGTGGACGATTACAATCAATTTGTTGTGGTGCAAACCGATGCGGCCATCAGGAAATTGGCGGGTATGTATCCTTACGACGACATTGAGGACGAAGGAGCCGACATTACCCTTAGGGAAGGCGGGGAAGAAGTCAACAAACAACTGGAAAAAGAAATATCGGAGCGCTTGAAAATTGCCGGAATCGAAGTCTTGGAAGCGCGTATTAATTACTTGGCTTACGCTACCGAGATTGCCGGAGCCATGCTCAAGCGTCAGCAAGCCGTAGCTATCATTGCAGCGCGTAAAAAAATCGTGGAAGGAGCCGTATCCATGGTAGAGATGGCATTACGGGAATTGAGTGAAAATAAAATTGTGGATATGGACGAAGAACGCAAAGCGCAAATGGTAAGTAATCTTATGGTTGTGTTAACGTCCGACAAAGACGTAACACCCGTTGTCAATACAGGAACCATTTATTGATAAAACCAATTGCTATGAAAGAATATAAAACCGTCAAACTCCGTAATGCAGTTTTTAAGATGAATTTGCACGAGCAGGTTCAGGAAATTCTCAATAAGGAATCTCGTATGGGATGGGACTTGGAACAAGTAGTCATTTCATCTCAGGGAAATTTCATTATTTTGTCCCGCAGGAGCAATCGAATGTAAAAGCATGGCCAAGAAAAAAGCTTTTGTATTGAGGTTGAATGAAGAAACCTATCGCGCACTTGAGCGATGGGCGGCGGATGAGTTCCGCAGTGTAAACGGTCAGTTGGAATATATCATTCACCAAGCCTTGATAAAATCGGGACGATTGAAAAACAAAAGAAAAGGAACGGATAAAAAATAAATTTTTATCCTTAAATCGCCCTAACTTATTTTCGGTATGACGGACCCAAACACAAATATATCCAAGTCCCGCCGGATTATGCATATTATGTCGGCGGGGTTTGGTTTTTTGGCGTTTTTTGTCATCATAAAGGGTTTTTTCGACATCAACAAAAAGATGAATAACAAGGTTTATTTCGACCGGGTTGTTCAAACTTCCAGGGATACGGCGCATATCGATGCGGATGCTAACTTTTTTATCGTATATCCTTATTCGTCATTAAAACGGGATTATAAAAAACATGATTGGTATTTGACCGAAGGGGGGGTATGGTTTGCGGTTAAGGACAGCTTAGTTTTACATACACCCGGCGGAAAATTAACGATTTATTCCGCTGAAGGCTACGTTCTGGCCGACAGGTATCCCGAAATTTTCCTTAAGCGAGGTAAAGTGGAATTTGCAAACAAGACTTTAAAGGGCAAAGGCTTGATGTATAATGACATTGAAAAAACCGTCGATACCATCGATGCTTCCACTCCCCCGCCACCTTTTATTATTTCGGACGATTCCGTCGAAAGCAAAAAAATACGCCGCTTTTTTCCGGGAGCGAAGCTCGACGGAAGACTTCCCGTTGCCAAAGTAAACAGAAGATAATAGAAAATCGATTATAGATGATGAACAAGATAACATACCCATCATTACTTATGACAGCTATTTTCCTGCTTTTGATTTCATGTGGGAGTTTGGGCAATAAACCCAGATGTTCCGTCTGAAAAACATCAAGCAACGGAAAAACCGAAAGAACGGGATAATAAGGCGCGGAACACTTTTGAAGAAAAAGGGTATGAAAAACATGAAAGAGAAGGGTATGGATTTATCGAGGGCGGAAAAGAGCCCGCTTCGGAAATTCCGTTCGCATTTGTGGAACAACCGCCCGTTTACCCGGGATGCAAAGCGGATACTCCGGAGATATTAAGAAATTGTTTGAGTAGAAAAATAGGTGAACTAATAAACGAAGATTTCAACAAATCATTGATAGACAAAGGAAGCCTCGATTGAGGACGGTCAGATCGTGAAGATGAAAGTCTTTTTTACGATCAACGAAGCGGGTGAAGTGGAAAACATAAAAGTGCACTCGCCTTATCCTGTTTTGAATGAAGAATTAAAACGGGTTTTTAGGTTAACCCCTCACATGCTACCCGGTTTGCAGCAAAGAAAACCCGTTAAAGTTCGTTTCGGCTTACCCGTAATGTTTAAAGCTCGGAAAGTTAAAAAATAGCCGGACGATACTTCTTCTCAAAGCGAAATTTAACTATTAAAAAAAACAACTTACCTGTTATGCTGCTATAAATTTCATTGTAGGAGACGGACAATATTTCGTCCCGAAAAGCATTTATTTCTTTTGGAGCAATTCCTTTATCTCCCATTCGTTTTCGTTTACCCTGTAAATATATTTTTTAACTCCACCGGATTTAACCTCAAACAACTCGATGTGCGTGCCTGCAACCAGCCCGCTTTTGACCGCCTTATATTTGTTGTCGATAAAAACATCCGTTTCAGGAAGGCGGCTTATTATATCGTTCGCCAAAGCCGTAGAGCGGGTTATGAAAATCACTTTAATCTTACGTTGATCGACGGGCATTTTAAGCATTGCGATCATGTTGTCAATGCACGTGTGACATATTTCGGTGGGTATCATCACATAAATGCCTTCTTCGGGTAGCGATTGAAAATTATCGCGAAGGTAATCTTCAAAGGCGCGATAGGTGTCCTTGTCATAGCCGCTGCAGTTGGTCGAAACGGCAAACACGAATATCGTTAAAAACAGAACTATCCTTCTTTTCATCGTTCTTCGAGTTTGAAAAGTTGAAATACAAGCCGGTCTTCGTCATACTCCGGATTATCGGGATTGTTGACCGAAATCCACAAGCCTTCGGAATTGATGAAGTAGTCGAAATGAATATAACGCGGCGGTTCGTTTAAAATTTCCGTCTCGCCGATAACCTGCAAATCTTCATTCAGCACCATTATCGAAAAGGGTAAGTTTAAGGAATTGAATTGTTTTTTTAAGTCATATTCTTTTTTCGGATGTTTGACAAAACGGTAATAGACTTTTCGGTACGGGTCGTAGGCGATACTTATGTACGTGGTCGATGTGTATTCCTGTTTCCGATAGGTATGGCT
>JAMONI010000088.1 GCA_027065935.1 Flavobacteriales bacterium
GTAGTGGAAAAGTATCGGCCGTCACTTCCGACGGGAAAAAGAACCAAATCATTAACGGAAAAACCGATTGGGTGTACGAAGAGGAGTTTTCTTTTGTGCAAGCTTACGCCTTGAGCAAAAGCGGGCGCTATCTGGCCTATTTGAAATTCGACGAAAGCCGGGTGCCTGAATACCAACTGAGTTTTTATGCCGACAAATTATATCCCGAACGCTACACCTATAAATATCCCAAAGCGGGCGAACAAAACTCCAAAGTAAGTTTGCATATTTATGATTTTGAAACGTCCCGAACCCGTACCGTGGCGCTGGGAACTTATGAATACATTCCGTATATCCGCACCGGAAAAAAAGAAAACGAATTTTTGGTTATGACCCTCAATCGTCATCAGAACGATCTGAAACTATATTCCGTTAACGCCCCCGGTGCTACTGCAGAAATTATAGCAACGCAGAAGTCCGATACATATGTAGATGTTGAAAATTTAAAAAAAATCGAGTGGGTTAACGACAATGAATTTTTCTGGTTGAGCGAAGCCGACGGATACAGACACATCTATAAGTTTACGCGAGGAAAAAATACACCCGAGCAAATCACCAAAGGAAAATGGGAGGTCACCGAGTTCTACGGATACGATTCAAATTCTGGACGTCTTTATTATCAATCCACGGAAAACGGCAGTATTAACCGGACGCTTTACGCCGTCGATGACAAGGGAAAAAACAAAATTCGCCTGTCGCCGGGTGAAGGCACCTCGTCGGCCGATTTTTCCAAAGATTACCGTTTCTTTATCCTTACATATTCCAATGCCGAAACCCCGTATCAATACGTTTTATACAAAACACCGGAAAAAGGAAAAAAAACGGCCGAAAAACTAAAGACCGTCATCGACAACAAAACTTTAATGAAAAAACTCGGCAATTACCATCTTATTCAGAAGGAGTTCCTCACTTTCCGCTCGGCCGACGGCGCTTACGAATTGGATGCATACCTCTATCGCCCCTTGCACTTCGACCGGTCGAAAAAATACCCGGTTTTGATTTATCAATACAACGGGCCGGGCGTGAAAACGGTTCAAAACGCTTGGGGCTATTATAACGAATACTATCACCAAATGTTAGCGCAAGAAGGTTACATCGTGGTTTCGGTGGATACCAGAGGAACCGGAGGCAAAGGCGCCCAATTCAGACAAGCCACTTACAAAAAATTGGGCAGGTTGGAACTGGAAGACCTCACGGCCGTAGCCAAAGAAATCAAATCATGGAAATATGTGGATAAAGTGGGTATTTGGGGATGGAGTTACGGAGGATTTATGGCTGCCAATGCCATTTTGCAATCCGGAGACGTGTTTGATATGGCCATAGCAGTGGCACCGGTAACCAATTGGCGTTACTACGACACGGTCTATACCGAACGCTACATGCAAACGCCCCGGGAAAATCCCGACGGATACGATAATAATTCACCGCTGACTTACGCTTCGTATTTGCAAAAACCTTTCCTGCTTATTCACGGCACCGCCGACGATAACGTTCACGTACAAAATACGTATGAATTGGCAAGAAAATTACAGGAAGCGGGCAAATCCTTCGATATGGAAATCTATCCCGACAAAAATCACGGTATTTACGGCGGAAAAACACGCTACCAACTATACAAAAAAATGTATGAATTTTTAAATGACAACTTGAAAAACAAATCATTATGAGCGAGATAAAGACCAAACATCCCAAAGCACTTTACACCCTTTTCACCACCGAAATGTGGGAGCGCTTTTCTTACTACGGCATGCGCGCCCTGTTAACCCTCTATTTAACGGCCAAATTGGCCGACGACGGATTCGGATTGGAGCGCCAGCAAGCATTGGCGCTTTACGCCATCTTTACCGGTTTGGTTTATCTGACACCCATACTCGGCGGTTGGATTGCCGATAAATTTTTGGGCAAACGCAAGACGGTTTACATCGGAGGATTTGTGATGGCCGTAGGTCAATTTTTGTTGGCCGCCAGTGCCTTCGGCTCCAAATGGGGATGGGAAACGGACCAACGCATGTTGCTGTTCAACTTGGGCCTAGCCGTGCTGATTGTAGGTAACGGATTTTTCAAGCCCAATATCTCCACCATCGTAGGAGATTTTTATGATGATAATGATCCGAGAAAAGACTCGGCCTTCAATATTTTCTACATGGGAATTAACCTCGGCGCCATTTTGGGGCCGTTTATCGCCGGTTCGTTAGGTGAAAAAGTCTTTTGGGGCTGGGGATTTTTCTCGGCCGGAGTGGGAATGATCATCGGCGTATTGTGGTTATTTTTTCACGAATATACATTGGAAAACAAAGGACTTCCGCCCGGTGAAAAATATGAACGTATATTAGGAATACCGGATTGGATTCAAATCATCGTTTGGACGGCGGCTGTGATAGGACTGACCATCGGCATCTATTTCGGATGGAGCGAATTAGACCAAGCGGTCAGGGCGCGTATCGTAAGTTGGGGATTCGGATTGGGATTTGTAGGTATATCCTACGTGATCATCAAAGGTTTGGATGATGACGGAACTTGGTTGCAAAAATTCATCCCCGTAGCGGCCGTCGTGTTGATTATATTGATTTTGGACGAATTCGACATTTTTAGTTCTCTCAGTGTCGAGCAAATGAAGTATTTGGGTATTGGAGCGGGGGTTTTATTTCTGGTTTTCGTGGTGATGTTGATGCGAAGTTCTCATGAAGGCTGGAGCCGTATGGGGGTTATTATCACCTTGGCGGTATTTAACGTGGCTTTTTGGGCCGGGTTCGAGCAAGCCGGAGGTACGATGAATCTTTTTGCCTATGACAATACCGACCGGCAATTGAGTGCCGTGTGGGCGCCCGGATTCTTACAATCCGTATCCATAAGAACTTTAGGCATATTGGCCGGAATTATGTTGGTATTCAAGCTAATACAACTTTACGTAAGTATTTATTCGGATGATGAAAACAAAAAAGCAAAATTGGCTCCGTTAGGAAAAATCGGCCTGTACGGCACTTTGTTTTTCGGTTTTTTGGCGCTTTGGAATTATCTTTCCACCGGTCCGGAAATTCCGGCGTCATGGTTCCAAAATATCAATCCCTTTGCCATTTTGGTTTTTGCCCCGCTGTTTTCGGTTATGTGGTTGAAATTGGATGCCATGGGGCTTAATCCCCGCACGCCCATCAAGTTTGCTTTGGGTTTGTTTTTGGGAGCGCTGGCTTTCTTTATTATGACCCTTGCATATAACAAAGCGCAAACGGGCGTTTTGGTTTCGCCCATGTGGTTGGTCGTGGTTTATGTAGTGCTGACCTTGGGCGAGCTGATGTTGTCACCCATCGGTTTGTCGATGATCACCAAACTTGCCGATGCCAAAATCGTATCGATTGTAATGGGATTATGGATGGCCAGTTTTGCGGCGGGTAATTATATTGCCGGTATG
>JAMONI010000089.1 GCA_027065935.1 Flavobacteriales bacterium
CCCGAATTGATGGAGCGAATGAAAAAGCAAGCCGAACGTTTCGGGACCGAGGTGCGTTTCGGAATGGCCACGGCAGCGGAGTTTAGCAAAGAAAAAGGCGGCAAACACAAAATCGTTATCGATAATTCCAAAGAAATAACGGCGGACGTGGTTATCATTGCCACCGGCGCGTCGGCTATGTATTTGGGATTGGAAAGCGAACAACGTTTGCGCGGCGGAGGTGTTTCGGCCTGTGCCACATGTGACGGATTTTTCTATCGCGACCAACGTGTGGCCGTAGTGGGCGGAGGCGATGTGGCCGCCGAAGAGGCTTTGTATCTTTCCAATATCGCCAAAGACGTCAAAATGTTTATCCGACGCGACCAAATGCGGGCTTCAAAAATCATGCAGGAACGCGTGTTTAATAAAGACAATATCGAAATCCTTTGGAACACCGAAGTCAAAGAAGTTTTGGGTGATAAGGTGGTGGAAGGCGTACGCGTGATTAACAACAAAACCGGTGAAGAAAAAGAAATCCCCTTGGAAGGTTTGTTCATAGCCATAGGCCACAAGCCTAATACCGATATTTTCAAAGGACAAATCGATATGGACGACAGAGGTTATATCATCACGCAAGGCAAAACCACCAAAACCAACATTCCCGGCGTATTTGCCGCGGGCGACGTGCAAGACCCGGTTTACCAACAGGCCGTCACCGCCGCAGGTACGGGAAGTATGGCGGCTTTGGATGCCGAACATTACCTGAGTGAAATCAAAGGATAATAAACAATTGGCTTCAATGCTTTGCTCACGGGCGGTTGCAAACCGCCCTTTTTTTGTATGAAATGCTAACAATTTTAACGGTTTAAACCGACAAAATGTTAACAAAAAGTTATAAGTTTAAATCAAGGCGGATTTGATTTTTTCAATAATTTCAACAGGAGGTTTTATAGGCTTGCCGTTTTTTCCGGCAAAGAAAAGCACCACTTCGGCACGGGTGGATTTTTGTCCTTGCTCATTGAAAATTTCATAAGAAAAAACAAGCTTGGCCCCCTTGGGTTCTTGTAATTTTAATCGCACTTCGATAAGTTCGTCAAAAGTAAGGGGAACAAGATATTGAATGGATAAAGAATAAACGGGAAGTAGTATTCCGTTGGTTTCCAGTTCCTTATATGAAATCCCCAATTCGTTTAACCACTGAATGCGAGCTAATTCCAAATAGACCGGATAAACACCGTGATGAATGTAACCCATTTGGTCGGTTTCGCTGTATCTTGTTCTGATTTTAATGGAGTAGGATGAATTTGACATGGATTTTTCGCTTCAAACCGGCTCAAAATATATAAAAAACTTTTTTGAAAAACAACGAAAAAAAATTTTTTTATCAACAAAATTTTGTCAATATTTGCTTTTGAAAAAAGCCCCGAAAAAACATGTTACATTAACCTTTGATTAACAAAACAAGTTACCCGGTATGACAGCGCAACAGGTTTGGAATGCTTGCTTACAATTTATCAAAGAAAATACCACTCCGGATATTTTCGACACGTGGTTTAAACCCATCAAACCCGTTAAGCTCGAAGATAAAATCCTGACGGTGGAAGTTCCTACGGCGCTTTATTACGAGTGGTTGGAAACCCATTACTTAAACCTGTTGCGTACGGCACTGCAAAAAACGTTGGGGCGCAATGCCGGCTTGATGTATCAAGTACGTATGTCGAACCGGAAAGACAAACCCAAACGCGACCTGACCTTTCCCG
>JAMONI010000090.1 GCA_027065935.1 Flavobacteriales bacterium
ACCAAACCGGAAAAATTATCAATCCGTTTGTGATTCCGGGCATTGAAAAGGTGAAAATCGATTCCAACCTGAACCCCAATTATACCTTTGATAATTTTGTAGAAGGCCCCAACAACCGGCTTGCCCGTAATGCCGGACTTGCCGCAGCCCGGAGAAACTCCCTCTCGTTTAATCCGCTCTTTATTTACGGAGGCGTGGGATTGGGCAAAACGCATATCGCCAATGCCATCGGTGTGGAAACCAAACGGATGTACCCGGACAAAAACGTTCTGTACGTGTCCATGGAAAAATTTACCCAACAATATACTTCATCGGTAGTCAATCATACACGCGATGACTTTATTCATTTTTATCAGATGGTGGACGTATTGATTATCGACGACGTGCAATTTTTGTCGGGCAAGCCCGGGGTTCAAAAAGTGTTTTTCCATATTTTCAACCATTTGCATAGCGAGAAAAAACAATTGATTTTCACTTCCGATAAATCGCCCGTAGATCTTAAAGACGTGGAAATGCGCTTGCTGTCCCGGTTCAAATGGGGGCTGGCGGCCGAACTCAAAACACCCGATTATGAAACCCGTCTGAAAATCATCAAAAACAAACTGTGGCAAGACGGCGTAGTGATGCCCGACGAAGTTATCGACTACATTGCCCGAAACGTAAAAACCAACATCCGGGATATCGAAGGCGTTTTGACCGGATTGATAGCCCAAGCGGCCTTCAATCACAAGGAAATCAACTTGCCCCTTGCCGAAGAAGTGGTTTCGCATTTTATCAAACAAAAGAAACCCGAATACTCCTGCGAAATGATTAAACGAATCGTGGCCCAATATTTCGACTTGGATATCCATACCTTTGATTCCAACTCCCGTAAACGTGCCGTAGTGCAAGCCCGGCAAATTTCCATGTTTTTGGCCAAAAAATACACCAAAGCATCCTTGGAAACCATCGGAAGAAATATCGGAAAAAAAGACCACGCTACGGTTATTTATTCCCTGAACGTGGTGAAAAACCTCATGGAAGTGGACAAAAAATTCCGGAAAATCGTCAATGAAATCGAATCGATGCTGATAGAAATTTAAACACCGCATGAAAAAAAACAAATCTTACAAAATCCTTTTTGTCTGCTTGGGCAATATCTGTCGATCTCCCATGGCCGAAGCATTGCTTAAGAAAAAAATAAACGCCAAAGAACATATAATCGACTCGGCCGGATTGGACGATTATCACTTGGGCGAACTCCCCTGTGAACAAACTATGGAAATTTGCCGCAAACACAACTGCTTTCCCGACCATCGCGCCCGCTTGTTGAGAAAAGAAGATTTGCAGAAATTCGATAAAATTTACGTAATGGACCGCCATAACTTGGAAAAAGTCCGGCGTATGGCATCACCCGAAGAAATGCAAAAAGTGGATATGATACTCAACGAAATATACCCGGGCGAAAATCTCGACGTCCCCGACCCTTATCTTCGTGATAAAATCATCGAAACCGTTTTTCAACTCCTCGATGCAGCAACCGACGTCATTGCCGATAAAATCAACAAAGGTGAATTATAAGCCGGGCGTGCTTTACCTCATTCCCGTTTTTCTTTCCGATGCGGAAGCCGGTAAGGTTTTCCCTCCTTTTTTAGTCCACACCGTTTCCCGGTTACGCTACTATATTGCCGAACACGAAAAAAATGCTCG
>JAMONI010000091.1 GCA_027065935.1 Flavobacteriales bacterium
TAAAAAAAACGAATGTTTCATCACGGGATGCTTTTTTTAGGAAGAAGTTCAAAAATTATACCAAAGCACCTATAGCTTAATTGACAAATTCCCAAGAAATACCCAATCGAATCACGAGGTCGGCATTGGGATAATAAGGAGCGGAATAATAACGGGGGCGGAAGCGCTCCCATAAGGCATTAAAGTGTTCCAAAGTCAAAAATGCTTTGAATTTCTTTACCTTGAAATCGAAGAAAAGGTCAATCAAAGAAAAGTCGCCGTACTTCTTGTCGCGCTGTTGAAAAAAGCTGTTATTCAGCGGATTATAACCGGACAGATAAAACGGAGAGAAATGTTTCAGTTTTACCCCGGCTTGCATCAACATGTTGTTTTGAAACCAATAATCGGTATAATAAATCATCAGGTTAACGTTCCATTCGGGTACGTCCATTGCGGGATTGGGGCGGTTGAGTTTTTGCCATTTTATCGAAGGTGCGAGACCGAATTTTGTCCAACGCCAATTTTTCGAGTATTTCAAGGCAAGGTAGCCGATGATTTCATCGTATTGGTGAGGAAGCGAATCCCGGCCGAAATAGGTTAAGCCGGAATAGGTCCGGTAATCGATTTCCCATTTCCCCGCACCGGTTTGAATCGAGGTATTGATTTCGAGTTTTTTCTCACGGTCAAAGGATTTTTTCCAGTTGAATCTTTCAAATCTCGACTGCCAAATTCTATATTGAAAATCCGGTAACCGGTTTTGGTAAGTCAAATTACTTTCAAGGGAAAAATATTGATTTTGAAATGAGAGTCCGGTTTCAAAGATAATTTGCTTACCGGTCCAATCATAGGCAAGAAACAGGTTTTGGTCGATGTTTTTCCACTTCTTTTTTACTTTGGAGATGAAGAACCGGTAGATTTCAAGATGATTTTGCGGCACATAGACTTGGGTGCCGTTTACAATGGTGTCGAACTTAATGAATAAGCGGTGGTACGCCCATCCGCCCGAAACGCTAAAGCTGTCTTTTTTAAAACCGAGTAAAAATTCATGTCGATAATTTCGTATGCCGATACTGTCGTTAGGCCGCGAATATCGAACGGTATCGCCGTAAACGGCTTGATTGTTTCCGTCGTATTGAAAGAAAGCTTTTGTGTAGTCGAAATCATAAACGACGGACAGGGGAACATCTTTTACAGGCTTGAAAGATTGAAAAAGTTTGGTTTGACGGCTGTGCCAAATGCTTTTGTCTTGGAGGCGGACGGGAATTTTGCCGCGGTCCAAATAATCGTTTCCCGGATTTTCAAAGAGGGTTTCATCCGTTATGCCTCCGTTTTCTTCGTTTTCCAAGTGGTTTTTTACAATGAGAAAACGCATTTCGTACTTTCCGCCGGGAAGGTGGTAAGCGGTGTTAACATACCAATTCTCCTGCGACGTTAGCGAATGTTGATAATAACCTAACGAATTGATTCCGCGATATCCTGCGCCCGCATACCATTCGGGGCGAATATTAACACCGAAGCGTGAATCGAGCATTTGGCCTTTATTGTTTCCGGTCAGGTAGTAAAGCCGGGAGTAGGGAGTGGGCACGTGGAAAAAGGGAATTTCCGTTGCATCGCGATAACTCGACATCTTACCTTCGGGGATGAGATTGTATAACCGGCGGGATTTCAAATGACCGGGTGAAAGTTTGTTTACCGGTTGTCCCATGTTTTGGAAGGGAATGAAATCAAACAAATTCCGTTGAACGAAGTTGTTTTGTTCGTGATGGCCGGGAAGGAGTAAAGAGTCGATGTGTAGGCTGTCTTCCGGTTGGTCCGCATAGTAATATTTGTAAAGCTTCAACGGATATACTTTCAGTTTGCGTTCTTTTTTCTTTTTTAAATTCGTTGTATCCGCAGTATTTCCCGCAGGGCGAAAAGGACCGTCAACACCGCCCGGGACTTTGTCGCGACCGCCGGGAAACCTTCCTTCACGCCCGATTTGTCCCGAAACCGGAAAAAAATTTCCTGTAAGGATTACAAAGACGGTAAGGAAAAACAACCTTTGTTTCATTACCTACAAATGTATAACAATTGTTTGCAAAAATACATATCGGAAAAAAAGAAGAGACAAACTTCAAGAATGAAGAACGATGAGAGCGCCGTGTCAAGCTCCCGCAAGGGTGGGGGTGGTGCGTGCGAGGAAGTCACGGCAGTAACCGCTTCATCCCCCTCCGATTAAACCGGCGTTGCGCTAGCTAACAAATTACGGGATTTCCTTTTTTGTTCTTGCTTTTTCCTGACGTTCAACCAACGGTACGCCAAGGAAACTAAATGAATAATCA
>JAMONI010000092.1 GCA_027065935.1 Flavobacteriales bacterium
CCCTACATCCACCATTCCGGTATTTTTCATCACACCGAAACCGAAAGGCGATTCGATTCCGGGCAGATTGTTCAAGCTAATTCCCTTCATATATTCACTAAAAACCGGCCGTCCGGCCGTAGCTTCCCAATCGTTTTGTTCGACAACGGAAGTCAGTTTTCGGTAAACGGGAATGTCATATACGAATTGCTTACCGGTTTCCGACTGAAATTTCCGGTATTGTAACAATGCGTAAGATAAGAACTCATGGGCTTTCCACGCCGGAGTAAATCGCTTCAGGATTACCGGATTAAAAATACCCGCCGAAGCCAACGTGCTGCTTTCCCCGCCCGCATCAAATACCAAAAAACTGCGTTGATATTCTTGAAGCCGACGAACAACGGACCATCCGGCAATACCCGCTCCCACCACGATAAAATCAAACATTAATCCGTAATTTTCTGCAAAGGTAAGGGTTTTTGACAGGCTACGTATTTGTCGTAAAGGTTTTTATCATTCACCCGGCTACGCCGTTTTTTAAGTGACTTTTGTTTCGCTTTTTTTTACAATCTTTGTATTAAAATCGAAATAAGTTGATTTACAAATACTTTATTTACCTCTATATTGTTTGTACCGGATTGCTTGCTTTCTTAAAACCGGAACAAGCCGTAGCGCAAGAGCACGATACACCTCAAAGCGTTGAATACGTGCTTATGCAAACGCGTAAAATGTCACTTCCCGTCGAAAAAGTTAAAGCCTTAACCTCGTATGCCGGAAAAATGCGCTACACGCCCGAAACCTTTCCGCTGATTCGACAAGCCTTGCAAATTGCCGAAGAAAACGACGACCCTGCGGCGAAGGTTCATGCCTACTACTCGGCCGGAAACTATTATTATTTTGCTTCGGAAATGGATTCATCTTTGCTTTACTTGAACAAGGCCGAAAAATGGAGCGAAATGTTACCGGATCCGTTGATCAAAGCCATGATTTTAATTACCCAATCGGGAGTTTATAAAAAAACAGGTGACGTGTCGAATGCGGTGTTTTTATCGCTCAAGGCCAACAAATTATTAGACGACATCGACACAACCCGGCTCGACGAAAAAGATTACATCAAAGTAAAAGGCCAACGCCTAACCCTGCTCAACTCCTTGGGTAATCTTTATAATCAACTGGAAGATTATTATCAAGCGATGAACTATTACGAAGAAGCCTTGGCCGAAGCCGAAGATTTGAAAAACTATGCCAACATGGCGGTTATTTTGGAAAACAAAGGCGACCTGCTCATCAAAATGAAACGTCCGGGCGAAGCGGTTGCCATCATCAAGCAAGCGCTCCGTATTAAACGAAAAGAAAATATGCCCCTGCGCTTCATCGGCACTTCCCACTTGAACCTGGGCATCGCCTTGGCCGAAATCGAACAAAACGACGCCTCCGAAAAACATTTGGACAGTGCTTACGGGATTTTTCACCAAACACGTTTTGCACGGGGCATCATGCAAACCCTCACGCACCGGGGCAAACTGTTCAATAAATTGAACTTATACGAAAAAAGCTTGCACGAAAGCCGTAAAGCTCAAGCCATGGCACTTGAAATGAACGACTGGGAATACCTCTCCATTTCATCAAAAGCCTTGTATGAAGCTTACAAAAACTTAGGCCGGCACGACAAAGCTTTAACATATCACGAAAAATATATGGCCTACAGAGACTCGGTTTTTAACGATAAAAACGTAAGAAAAATTTCCCGGATGGAAATGCAATTCAGCTTCGACAAAGAAAAAGCCCGCCAAGCCGTATTGATGGAAAAACGAAAAAATCAACGAAATCAACTCTTGGCCGGATCTTCCGTGTTGGTTATCATGCTGTTGGGAAGTTTCGTCTTTTTTCGCAAACGCATTAAGTATCAAAAAACCATTGCATCACAACAATTATCCCTCCAAAAACAAAAAATCATCGAGCTTCAACAAAAAAACAAATTAATCGCCCTGCAAGGTATGATCGAAGGGCAAGAAGCCGAAAGGCTGAGAATAGCCAAAGACTTGCACGACGGACTGGGCGGATTGCTCAGTTCGGTCAAGGCACATTACAGCCGGGTAAAGGAAAAACATCAAAGCCTGAAAACCTCACCCGAAGCGAAAAAAACCGAACATCTTATCGAAGAAGCTTATGCGGAAGTCAGGCGTGTATCCCACAACATGATGCCGCACGCCCTCAACCTCTCGGGATTGACAGGCGCCATAGACGATTTATGCATCCAATTGCGCCAGCAAAATTATCAAGTAACTTTTGAAAGCCATAAAATAAACGAAGAAAAAATTTCACCCACCAAAAAAATCATCCTTTACCGCATCGTTCAGGAAGCGGTGACCAACATCCGCAAACACGCCGAAGCCCGAAACATACTGATTCAACTCATAGGAAACGACAACGAGCTGAGCCTCATCATCGAAGACGACGGCATAGGCTTTGACTACGATGAAGCCGTCAAACAAAAAGGCGCCGGAATCCAAAACATCAACAGCCGGGTAGCCTTCTTGGACGGCACTATCCACTGGCATAGCCGTCCGGGTAAAGGAACCAATATAACCGTAAACATACCCTTATGATAAAAGTTTACATCATCGACGACCACAAAATGGTTATTGAAGGAATTAGCCTGCTACTTTCCGACTGTAAGGAAATAAAAATCACCGGGTTTGCCCTTAACGGCGAATCGGCATTGACCGATAACAAATTGACCGAAGCCGACGTAGTGCTGATGGACGTAAATATGCCGGGGATAAACGGCATGGAACTCACCAAAAAACTTTCGGAATCACACCCTCACATCAAAATCATCGCTATTTCCACACACAAAGAGGCCAGTCTGATCAAAATGATGATTAAAAACGGCGCTTCGGGTTACGTGGTAAAAAACGCAGGAAAAGACGAACTGGTCGAAGCCGTGAGAACCGTATTCGAAGGAAAAACGTATTTTGACGAACATACCCACGAAATCCTCTTGAACGCGGCCTTGGGTAACCAAACCCGAAAAGAAAATCCTTTTCCTACCTTATCGGCTCGAGAAAAGGAAGTTTTGGCGCTCATCATGGAAGAATACACCACTCAGGAAATCGCCGAAAAGTTATTTATCAGTTTCGGCACCGTGGAAACACACCGGCGCAACATGATGTCGAAACTCGGAGTGCGCAACACGGCGGGATTGGTCAAAACCGCCTTGCAATACCGCCTTTTGGACGACTAACGAACATAAGATTAAAGAAAATCCGCGTTTTTTGCCACTCCTGACGATTCATCCAATTTCATAAAAAAAACCGCCTCGTTAGAGACGGTTGTTAAAAACTTCATTACGGAATTAAACCTACCGCTTGATCACCACATTGTCGATGCGGTATGTTCCCGTTTGTCCGTAATCTCCGCTACCTTTATAGC
>JAMONI010000093.1 GCA_027065935.1 Flavobacteriales bacterium
TGTTCAATAGAATCTGACAAAAAAAACGATGTTTGTAAAAGTTGTAAATTTGCAACTTAATTGAAGTCCGACCATGACGAATGAACATTTACTATTCGAAACCGGGACCAATACTTCCGAAAAATTAATCGTTATAGGAGGAATGCACGGCAACGAACACAGCGGCGTAGAAGCCATGCAACGCGTGATAGGTCATTTAAAACATAAAGACAATTCCGTTAAGGGAAAAGTGTATTTCATCTTGGGAAACCTTGAAGCTCTGCGCCGTAACGAACGCTTTATCGACATCGACCTCAACCGGATTTGGTCCGAAAAGTTTTTGAACAACGGCAATTCCCCGTACGACATCAAAGAACTCAAAGAAATACACCGGCTCATCGAAGACATTTGTCAAGGACGGTATGACAATTGCACCCTGTTGGATTTGCACACCTTTTCGGCCGAATCGGGCATCTTTTGCATACCGGCCGAAAACGAAAAAAGCGAAGCTTTGGCACAATACTACGGCGTTCCGTTTATCGAAAAATTGGCAAGCGCCTTGCCCGAAACGGCCTTGAACTATTACGGTGAAAAAGGCATGCGAAGCGTTGTATTTGAAGGAGGCCGTCACAATACCGTCGAAGCTACCGACAATCTGGAACGTGCCATTTGGATTACACTGCAATATTTGAACTTTATCGACCGGAAAGATTTTCCATTCATCGACCGGATGAAAAAAGAATTGGAAGAAATTTCACGTCCTTTCCCGCACCGGTTGGAAATGGTTTATCATCACCGGCTGAAAGATTGGCATCATTACAAAATGAATGAAGGATATTATAACTTCAAAAAAATCCGGGAAGGCGAAGACGTAGCCCGGCAAAACGACCGGATAGTTCGGAGTCCCTACGGAGGATTTATGCTTATGCCCCTCTATCAAAAAAAAGGAAGCGACGGATTTTTTATCGTGCAGGAACGCAAAACATCAAAAAATTAAACTATGGAAATCGCCCTGATAGCCCACGACGGCAAAAAACCCGAAATGGTGCGTTTTATCATGCAACATTTGGAAATTCTCAAACAAAAAAACATTACCCTGGTGGCCACAGGTACCACCGGAAAGTATGTGGAAGAAACGGGATTGAAAGTAGTCAGGGTGCTTTCCGGTCCGTTGGGCGGCGACGCTCAAATTGCAGCACGCGTAGCCGAAGGAAAAACGCAAATGGTTATCTTCTTTCGCGACCCCTTGGACAAACATCCGCACGAGCCCGACATTTCCATGCTCATGCGCTTGTGCGACGTGCATAACGTTCCGTTGGCCACCAACCCCGCCACCGCCGAACGCCTCTTTCAAAGCATTTTAAATGAATGAATTATTAGAAAAAGTTGAAAAATACGTGACCCGTGAATTGGAAAATGCCGAAGCGGGACACGATATTTGGCACATACGCCGGGTGGTGAAAAACGCCCGGAAAATCGCCGAAAAAGAAGGCGGCAACCTTGAAATCATCTTGCTTGGAGCTTGGTTACACGACATTGCCGACGCCAAATTTTACGACGGCAATGAAGAAATCGGACCGCGCAAGGCTGCCGAATTTTTGCAAAGCAACGGCGTAGCCCCCGACACTGTTTTTCACGTTGAAAACATCATCCGAAATATTTCTTTCAAAAACCATTTCAACACCAACGGATTCGAAAGCTTGGAACTCCACATCGTGCGCGATGCCGACCGCTTGGACGCAATGGGAGCCATAGGTGTGGCCCGTGCGTTTCATTTCGGCGGATACAAAAACAATCCCATCTACCGGCCCGATATTCCGCTGCATCAGCCCGTGGATGCGGAAACATACAAAAAATACCGCCGTTCGACCATTCATCATTTTTATGATAAATTGTTGCATCTCAAAGACATGCTTCATACCGAAACCGCCAAAAAAATGGCCGAAGAACGGCACCGCTTTTTGGAATTGTTCTTAGACCGTTTCTTTAAAGAATGGGACGAATAATCCTGTGGAACTTCATGATTCCGGAATTAATGTTTTACGAATTTCCCAACGTTGCCCCCACTCCGTTCTTCCGACCATTCCACAATGTAAATTCCCTTAGGCAATAAGGAAACATCGATGGCGATTATACCCGCCTCCGAAGTTTTCTCTACAACCACCCTGCCGTTCATGTCCGTGATATACACAAGTCCCGCCGAACCCGAAGGGTTTTCCACATAAAGTATTTGTTCGGCCGGATTCGGGAACAGCTTGAGGTTCAAGGCTTCTCTATCTCCATTTTCGAGTGATAAATGCATACTTTCCAAAGCGCCCAAATCCGGAAGTGTGCCCGATGTTACACGCGAAGTTCCGGATGCGTGTTTGACATATTGCATCAAAACGGGATAATGGTTTTGCAAATGTGCAGGCAAAGAAGAAGCGGCATCCGTACAGGGCGAAGTTGCGGACAAAGCAAAGTTTTCATCGGCAATGTCAACAAATAAGGGGTCGGTACCTGTTAGGGGCGGGGTCAAAACCGATACGGTAGCCGAAGCGCCGTAACCCGTATGTTGATATCCTTCGGTAATCCAATTGTTTCCGTGATAAACCAACGTACCGCCGTCACGCATCATGTGAAGGTGCGTCGTACCGTTTTTGTGGATAATATTGTTGACCATTAGCACCGTTCCTTCGTCGGTAGCGGGGTCGCCGTCGTCCGTTACGTCGAAGACGTGAATGTTCCACCAGTCCGTTTCGTCGCCTTCGATGTAGAAGGTATTATGAAAGAAATACAGTGTGCCTCTTTTGGCTTCGAGCGGCGAATTGTCATGACCGAAATGAATCATATTAACCCCGAAGGGGTCTTGCGTAAGGTAATTGGTGAAAATATTTCCATATACATAAACGTTGTGATATTCGGGTTCGTTCATGATGATGTCGGCGGCATCTTCGGTTTCGACCAAATCGAGCAAACGGGCGGCCCCTTCGATCCAGTTATAACGAATCACGGTGCCCGACGAGCGGTCTTTAATATTGGCGCCGGCCGAACCTGCTACGGGACTTCCGAAATAATTAAATTGTATCAAAGTTCCCGCCGATTGAATGTACACATTATGTTCGGTACCGGCATAAACGGGGTTACCGTTGTTCCAAATCCAGTTGTATTCGATGAGGGTGTTACGCGAAATACTTCCTTCGGTGTTACCGTTGCTGTTGGTAAAAATACCTTGTGCGTTGCCGTGAATTTTACAGTGCCTGACGGTTAAATTATCCACGACCAATGCGTGTATGGCCGAAGAAAAAGTGTTGTAGTTTCTATTATTTCCGTATTGGTCGGTAAAAGTATTGGAGGGTTTTGTACCGGTGAGTTCGAGGTTTTCGAAGACAATATATCCGGGTTTGTATGAATAATCGTCCTGAGGGCCTCTGTAGATGAGGAACAAG
>JAMONI010000094.1 GCA_027065935.1 Flavobacteriales bacterium
CCCGTATCCATACCCTCGTCCACAAAGTGGACGGTAATTTTTGTGGACCGGAGCTTATTCTCAAATGCCCATTTGTAAGCTTCCAAGCCTTGGTGCAACCGGGTATCGGCCGGGTGGATATTGATAATTTTTTTGGGATAATTTCTGACGAATTCGGGCGACAGGATACGCATGTAACCTGCCAAAATTATGTAATCGAAGTCGTATTGTTGTAGCAGTTGCATAATTTCAAGGTCATATTCGCGTCTTGTCTTTCCTTCGGGAGGAATGCTTAGGGTGGGGATGCCGGCTTTCCGGGCTATCTTAAGTCCGGGTGCACCGGGATTGTTTGAAAACACGAGTATGACTTCGGCTACATCTTTCAAAATGCCGTTTTGTGTTTCTTCCACTATGCGTTGCATATTGCTTCCGCGCCCTGATATGAAAATGACGAGTTTGGATTTCATTGCATAGTTTATTTACAAAGTTTTTTTAAGTTTTTTTTATATTTCCCTTCTTAATTAATTCCTTATTTTTTCTTTGGCCGATATCTTTTCTGTAAAACATTCCTTCAAAATAAATTTTTTTAGCGGCATTATAGACTTTTTTCAGTGCATCGTTTAATTCATAATCGTGTGCCACCAAATTCAACACTCTGCCGCCGCGGGTTAGGATTTTTCCGTTTTTCTTTGTCGTTCCTGCGTGAAAAATTAATATTTGTCCGTCCAAACGTTCCAAGCCTTTGATTTCTTTGCCCGTTTCGTATTTTCCGGGATATCCTTCCGAGACCAACACCAAATCGACGAAGTAGCCGGGATGAAACGCCCACCGGATTTCCGAGAGGTTACCGTTCAAGCAGGCTTCGGCTACGGCATATAAATCCGTTTGAAGCGAAGGCAACAATACTTGCGCTTCGGGGTCGCCGAATCTGACGTTGTATTCCAACAGGTATGCTTTTCCGTCTTTGACCATAATACCGAAGTAAATTACGCCTTTATAATGAAATCCTTCTTCTTTGATGCCTTTCAATGTCGGTTCAACGATATTTGTCCTGATGTCTTGCATGATTTCGTTCGAAATTTTTACCGGGCAGTAGGCGCCCATCCCCCCCGTATTGGGGCCGCGGTCGCCGTCGAGCAATTGTTTGTGATCTTGCGAAGGGAGCAAGGTTTTGATTACCCGCCCGTCGGTAAATCCGATAAGGGAGACTTCATCGCCCGGAATTTTATCTTCAATTAAGAAACGCACTTTTTTTCCGTATTTTTTTTCCAGTTCGTTTAATGCCTCCAAAGCTTCGTCGGCGGACGAACAAACGTACACGCCTTTACCGCCTGCCAACCCGTCAAACTTAACGACCAAGTTTCCTTGTTTTTCCCGTATAAAGTCCCGCGCTTTGTCCGTTCGGTCGAATGCTTGAAAGTCGGCGGTTCTGACGCCGTATTTTTTCATAAACTTTTTAGCAAATATCTTGGAAGATTCCAACCGGGCCGCTTGTTTATCGGGGCCCAGCACTTGAATGGAAGTGTCCTTGAAAAAATCCACAATTCCTTCCGAAAGCGGTTGTTCGGGGCCAACGAAAATCATTCCGATTCGGTGCTTGATGCAGAAGGAACGTATGGCTTCAAAGTCCGAAATGTCCAAAGCATAAGCGTTCGGTATGCCGCCGTTGCCGGGGGCTACATAGACATGCTCGTGTCCGAGCGTTAAGGCCAATTTCCAAGCAATGGCGTGGGCTCTGCCGCCGCTTCCCAGTACGAGTATTTTGGGTTTCATAGCCATCCTTTTTGCTTTAGTTTTTTTGCAATTCTTTCATACGCATTGCCCGGTTCGGGCGAATAATCCGAGCCGGTGATTCGCTTGTAAATCTCCAAATAGCGTTTGGAGGTTTCCCGTACGATTGTTTCGGGTAGCGTGGTGGGAAGTTGTCCGTTTTTTCTACGGGCCAACATCCATTGCCGGACGAATTCCTTGTCGATTTGTTCTGCGCTTTCCGGCGATTTCCGGTAATCGTTTGCGTCCCAAAAACGGGAAGAGTCGGGAGTGTGGATTTCATCGATCAAGATAAGCCGACCGTTCCAAAGGCCGAATTCATATTTGGTATCCACCAGAATAATACCGCGTTCGAGCAAGTACCGGCTCGCTTCATCAAAAAGATTCAAGGCCGTTTCCTTCATATGTTCGTAAGTTTTTCGGTCGGTTAAATTTCTCCGGAGAATTTCCGCCCGTGTGATAATCTTGTCGTCTTTGTCTTTGGTGGTGGGGGTTAAAACGGGCGTTTCAAAAGCTTGATTTTTTTTCATTCCGCCGGGCAGGATTACATCACTGAATTTACGTTGTCCTTTTTCATATTCTCTTGCTATCCAGCCTGTCAGGTATTTTCTCACCACCATTTCCACCCGGATGGGTTGCGCTTCGCGGACTACGGAGGCGTAATCGTCTATGACTTCAATCGAATGATTGGGGATGATGTCCCGGGTTTTATCAAACCAAAAGGCACTTAGCAAGTTTAATACGGCGCCTTTGTGCGGAATTTCGTTACTTAAATTTTTGTTGAAGGCGGAAATCCGGTTGGACACGATAATCAGGCGTTTGTCTTTATCGATGCGGTAACTGTCTCTTACTTTGCCCCGGTGGATAAGTTGAAGCGGAAAATCGGGATTCATACAATTGTTTTTTTAATGTTTAAAATGACGTGTTCCGGTAAAAATCATGTTGATTCCCAACCGGTTTGCCGTTTCGATGACAGATTCGTCCCGGATGGAACCGCCGGGTTGGACGATGTTTCGGATGCCCTTGCCGGCGGCAAGTTCCATGTTGTCGGGAAAAGGGAAAAAGGCATCGGATATCAAATAGGCTTCGGCGATTTCCGTGCGGTAAAAATCTTCAAAATCCTTTACATTTCCCGAAAAATCGTTTTTGATAAACGCTTCGGCTTTGGAAAGCGCCAATTCCGTAGCAACCAGCCGGTTGGGTTGTCCCGCTCCCATTCCCTTCAGGTAGAACGTATCGCCTTTTCTTCCTACAACGGCGACGGCATTGGATTTGATATTTTTAACGGCTTTTATTCCGAAATCAACCAAAGAAACATCCGGTTTGAACGGTTTTCGGGTCACCACTTGCAATTTTTCATAAAGCAAATTGTCGAATTGTTGTTCCAATAAGATTCCGTTCACGAACCGGTAATCGGGATTTTGCGGAAGCCGGGCGGGGTTATATTCAATTACGCGTAAGTTTTTATGATGTTGTAAATACTCCAATGCATCTTTTTCTATCTTTGGTGCGATAATCACTTCAATAAATTTTCGTTGGCTCCGGTCGTGATGAGTTAAGTTGAAAAACTGCACGGTATGGAGCTTCAACGGTGTGTTGAAAGCGATAATGGAACCGAATGCCGAAACCGGATC
>JAMONI010000095.1 GCA_027065935.1 Flavobacteriales bacterium
CGTTCGGCCGCTTTTTCTTTCGAGACAAAAATGACGCTTTTAACCAAAGTATCATTCTTCAAGCTTTTTTCCATTTGCTTAATTTCCGCACGCGGCGTTTGGCTCTTAAAGTAAACCGTCAATGTAAGCTGTTCTTTGAAATAATTGTTCAAGTAACCGGCGTTCATCACCAAAAGTCCGAAAATACCCAACAACAAAAACATCAAAAACAAACTGATAAACAGGGAAACGAACAATTTGTTTTTCTTCCGTTTGTAATATTGTTGTTCTATGTTCGGCATACGTTATTGGATTTCGTATTCGGTTCCTTCTTTTCCGTCTTTGAGTTTGATGCCCAAGGCTGCCAGTTCGTCTCTTATTTTGTCGGATAGTTCCCAGTTTTTTTGTTTGCGTGCTTCATTACGCAATGCAATCAAAACCCTGATAACTCCGTCTAAATTTTTGTTTTCTTCGCCTTCGATTCGACTTTCGGGCAGGCCGAAAATATCGAACATAAATTCTTTGAATGTTTTTTTTAGCAAGGCTTTGCTTTCGTGACTCAATCCTCCTTCACCCGAAGTTATTTTATTAACGGCTTTTGCACCTTCAAACATCCGGGCAAGGGTAACGGGCGTGTTAAAGTCGTCATTCATAGCCTCATAAAGCGAATCACGCCATTTTTCCACATCAAAACCATCCCGGCCGGTTTGGGGAATTTTATCGATTTTTCCGTAAGCTTCCCAAAGCCGTTTCAATCCTTTTTCGGCCGACTCGAGCGCTTCTTCCGAAAGGTCGAGAACGTTACGGTATTGTGCCATAAGGAAAAAGAAGCGTACCACGGCGGGTGAATAAGCTTTGGTCAGCTTATCGTTATTTCCCGAAAAAATTTCTTCGGGCAACAGGGTATTTCCGGTGGATTTGGACATTTTTTTGCCGTTCATAGTGAGCATGTTGGCGTGCATCCAATAACGAACCGGGTCTTTTCCGCTCAATGCCTTGCCTTGAGCTATTTCGCATTCGTGATGCGGGAATTTCAAATCCATTCCGCCTCCGTGTATGTCAAATTGTTCTCCGAGATATTTGGTACTCATCACGGTACACTCCAAATGCCATCCGGGAAAGCCTTCGCCCCAAGGAGACGGCCAACGCATGATGTGTTGGGGTTTGGCTCTTTTCCACAGGGCGAAATCCTGCGGATTCCGTTTTTCCTCCTGCCCTTCCAGTTCGCGCGTACGGGCAATGAGTTCTTCAATCTTTCTGCCGCTTAATTTCCCGTAGCGGTCCACTTCCTTGTTGTATTTTATCACGTCGAAATAAACCGAGCCGTTTACTTCATAAGCCAATCCCTTTTCCAGAATTGCTTTGGTTGCTTCGATTTGTTCGATGATATGCCCGGTGGCCGTTGGTTCTATACTTGGCGGAAGGTTGTTCATTTTGTCCAAGATGCGATGAAAATCCACCGTATATTTTTGCACGATTTCCATGGGTTCGGTTTTCTCCAGCCGGGCTTTTTTGGATATTTTATCTTCGTCGCTATCATCTTCCAAATGCCCCGCATCCGTTATATTTCGCACGTACCGGACCTTAAAGCCCAAGTGTTTAAAATAACGATATATGACATCGAAGGACACAAAAGTCCGCACATTTCCCAAATGAACATGGTTATATACGGTAGGTCCGCAAACATACATACCCACATGACCGGGTACCAAAGGAGTGAAAATTTCCTTTGTTCCGGTTAATGAATTATAAATCTTCAGTTCCTTTCGGTAATCCTCGGGCTTTTTCATCTTTGGACTTATTTCAAGAAATCGGAACTCATGTTTATATAGTTTAAAAATTCCTTACGCACTTCCGGGTCTTTAAATTTGCCTCCGAACTCGGCCGTAACGGTCGAACTTTCGGGATGTTGAACGCCTCGTGAGTTTACACAAAGGTGCTTGGCATCGATAACGCAAGCTACGTCATCGGTTTTTAACGTGGCTTTTAAAAACTCCACGATTTGGCGGGTCAGTCGTTCTTGCACTTGCGGGCGCCTTGAAAAATAATCCACGATACGGTTGAGTTTGGAAAGCCCCACCACGTGTCCGTTGGAAATATAAGCCACATGGGCAAAGCCTACAATGGGCAATAGATGATGCTCACAGGTAGAGAAAACGCGTATGTTTTTTTCCACCAACATCTCCCCGTATGCATATTTGTTTTCAAATGTGGACATGCTCGGCATATTTTCCGGTAGTAATCCGCGGAAAATTTCTTTGACATACATCTTGGCCACCCGGCGCGGCGTTCCGCAAATACTGTCGTCGTGGACATCCAAGCCCAAAATGTTTAAAATTTCTTCGATATGGTAACTTATTTTTTCGATTTTCTCATCGGGCGACATTTCAAAAGCACCGGCACGCAAAGGATAATGTACGCTTCCGATATGGTTATCGCCGATTTCATCTATTTTTTTATCGTTACAAGCCATTTTATCTTATTTAAAATACAAAGATACATATTAAATACGAATGCACGTTCCGGTGAAATCCCGGGCATAAAAACGACATTCACGGCAAAGAAAAAGTTGAAATAATTTTACGCCTGACCGGCTCCTAAAAACAAGTTCCTTATAACCCAAAACTTAATGTGCGAACAAATAAAAAAGGGCAAGCGATCCGCATCACACCGCTACAACCTCCTTACCCTTGCTGCATTCCTGCCCTGGGGGATTCGGAGGGAGCTGGTTGTGCGGGACTTGCCCGGTGCAAATTTACAAAAATTTCCCGGCCCGAACAACGTTCAAATTTTAATTTTAAGCCCTACGGCGTGAAAAGTTCCCGAATAAACCGCTCCGAACTTTTTCATTCGGGGTAAGTAATGTACATAAAACCTGCTGAACGGAACAATGAAGGGTACCGGCGTGGTTTCCAAATACACGTATTTCCCTATCCTGAAATTCAAGGTTATACTGAAATTCAAGTTCACCCCGGGTTGAACAAAGGCAGCGCTATCTGTCCAAGAAAGTAACGAAAAGCCGCCTCCCATACCCAGCATATAAAAAATATTGTTTTTCCATAAAGGCAATTTATAATAGCGTTGATAATCCGCTATAAGCCATTGGGAATAAACCCCAGGATAATAATCCGTCATAAAATGTCCCATATAAAAGGTATGTTCTACGGAAATTCCGTAAGCGGTACGTGATGTTTTAAAACGCTGAAACTCCGTAAAGAACCTGCCGCCTAACGCATTATATGAATCCAAATGAAAACCCGTTTGTAGCGATACGAACGACCCGGATTGGGCGTATATCTGCCCCACCCAAAGCGTAACTAAAGTGAAAAAAAATTGCTTCATAAAATTTTTTGAGGGCAATATAACAAAAAAACGCCCGACATTGCCGGACGTTTTATGATTCACTTTTGTTTTTCGATTTTCGGAAAACCCATTTGGTCTAAAACTTTCAAATTTTCGGCTATCTCCTCATCCGTAACGGAATAATTATCAATGGCATTACTCAAATACTGCTCGTAAGCCCCCAAGTCGATATGGCCGTGACCGGAAAGGTTAAACAAAATGGTGATTTCCTTCCCCTCGGCTTTGGCTTTGAGCGCCTCTCTAATGGTTTGCGTTACCGCATGGGTGGATTCCGGAGCCGGAATGATGCCTTCGGTACGTGCAAAGAGCATACCCGCTTCAAAACTTTCCAACTGAGGCACCGCCGAAGCTTCGATAAAACCGTCATTCAACAACTGGCTCACTATGGCGCCCGCCCCGTGATATCGCAACCCGCCTGCGTGAATGGCCGGAGGCATAAAACCGTGACCCAATGTGTACATCGGAATAAGCGGCGTCATACCGATGGTATCGCCGAAATCGTAGCGGAATTGCCCGCGCGTAAGCTTGGGACACGAATCCGGTTCTACGGCTATAATACGTATATCTTTTCCGCCGACAATTTTATCCCGGACAAACGGAAATGAAATACCGGCAAAATTGGAACCGCCTCCAAAACATCCGATCACCACATCGGGATAAGCATCTACTTGCTCCATCTGCGCTTTGGCTTCCAACCCGATAACCGTCTGATGCAATAGCACATGATTCAAAACCGAACCTAACGAATATTTTGTCGAAGGATCATTAACCGCCATTTCCACCGCTTCGGATATGGCTATGCCCAAGCTTCCGGGATTACCGGGATCTTCGGCCGATATTTTCCTTCCCGTATCCGTAATTCCGGAAGGAGAAGGCGTAACGGAAGCTTTCCAAATATTCATCATGGTTTTTCTGTAAGGTTTTTGATTGTAACTGACTTTGACCATAAAAACTTGCAGTTCGATACCGAACAGTTGAGTGGCATAACTTAAAGCACTCCCCCACTGTCCGGCTCCGGTTTCGGTGGTGATTTTCTTTACGCCCTCTTCGGCATTATAAAAGGCTTGTGCCACCGCTGTATTGGGTTTGTGGGATCCGGACGGACTTACACCTTCATACTTGTAATAAATTTTGGCCGGTGTGTCCAAGGCTTTTTCCAATTCATAAGCCCGGATAAGCGGCGAAGGCCTCCAAATTTTATAAATTTCACGCACGGGAGCGGGAATTTCCACATAACGCTCTTGCGTTACCTCTTGCATGATAAGTGCCTCGGGAAATAAAGGCGCCAAATCATCCGGCCCGACCGGCTTCTTGGTGGCGGGATGTAACGGAGGCAAAGGTTTGTTGGGCATATCCGCCACGATGTTATACCACGCCTTCGGTAATCTTTCTTCGGGTAAATAAATTTTCTTGGAATGTGTTTTTCGGTTCATAATTATATGGTTTTAAGTTCGTCTCCTAACAAAAAAGGCGTCCCGCAACGAGGACGCCTTATATGGATTAAAGAGCGCAAAAATACGTTACGGGCAAGCGGAACATTCCGTTTGCCACCACCACGTGTTTTGCGTTTTAAATAACGGCTTCAATACCTTCTGGTTTTTCTTGATACAATAATATGAAATATTTTCTTACTATCGAAAACGCTGTCAAAAAAAACGTTATCCATTCGTCAAAAAAGCGATTCCCGGAAGGAAATCGCTTAAAATTAACTCATCGGATTTCATTTGTTCCTGATACGTGCTTGTGCTGCAGCCAAGCGGGCGATGGGTACGCGAAACGGCGAACAACTTACGTAGTGCAAATCGGCCCTGTGAAAAAAGTCGATGGATTGCGGATCGCCCCCGTGTTCGCCGCAAATGCCCAACGAAATATCGGGTCGTGTTTGACGGCCTTTTTCCACGGCGGTTTTCACCAATTGTCCCACACCTTCCTGATCGAGGTGGGCAAACGGATCATCTTTCATCAAACCTTTTTCACGATAAATTTTCAAAAATTTCCCCGCGTCGTCACGTGAAAAACCGAAGGTCATCTGCGTAAGGTCATTCGTTCCGAAGCTAAAAAATTCGGCAGGTCCGGCAATCTCGCCGGCCGTGAGTGCCGCCCGGGGGATTTCAATCATCGTTCCTATTTTGAAATCGATGCGTTCGCCATATTCTTCGAATACTTTTTCGGCGGTTGCGCTTATAATTTCTTTTTGCATTTCCATTTCGGATTTCATACTCACAAGAGGCACCATTATTTCGGGAACGGCTTTTATGCCCCGCTTTTTCAAATTTAAAGCGGCTTCCAAAATAGCCCGGGTTTGCATTTCGGTGATTTCGGGATACGTGTTGCCCAACCGGCACCCCCGGTGTCCCAGCATAGGGTTAAACTCGGTTAATTCCTCCACCTTTTGTTTGATTTTTTCTACCGGAACCCCCATTACCCGGGCCATCTCCCGTTGTCCCTGTTCGTCGTGCGGAATAAATTCATGCAGGGGCGGATCCAATAATCTTACCGTCACCGGATAACCTTCCATGGCCTCGAAAATTCCTTCAAAATCGGTGCGTTGCATGGGTAATAATTTTTCCAACGCCCGTCGGCGTCCTTCTTCGTCATCGGCCAAAATCATTTCGCGCATGGCGATAATTTTATCGCCTTCAAAAAACATGTGTTCCGTCCGGCAAAGTCCTATACCTTTGGCCCCGAATTTTCTTGCCACACTTGCATCGTGGGGCGTATCGGCGTTGGTTCTTACGTAAAGTTTGGCGTGCTTGTCTGCCAATTCCATCAATTTGGCAAAAGCATCGGTCAGTTCCGGGTCCACGGTTTCTATTTTACCGAGAAATACTTCGCCCGTTGAACCGTCCAATGAAATCCAATCGCCTTCTTTGAGAAGTAAATCCCCTACTTTTATTTGGCGTTTTTTGTAATCGATTTCCAACTCGCCGGCACCGGCCACACAGGTTTTTCCCATGCCTCGTGCCACTACTGCGGCGTGGGAAGTCATTCCGCCGCGAGCGGTTAAAATTCCGTTGGCCGCGTGCATGCCGGCCAAATCTTCGGGTGAAGTTTCCAAACGGACCAAGATAACATCTTCACCTTTCCCGGCCAGTTCTACGGCTTCATCGGCAAAGAAGACGATTTTACCGGTAGCTGCACCCGGCGATGCGGGTAATCCTTTGGTTACAACCTTAAGGTCTTGCGCATTGTTTTTGTTGAAAACCGGATGCAACAGTTCGTCCAACTTTTCGGGTTCGACACGCATCAAAGCTTCTTCTTCGGTGAGCAAGCCTTCTTCGAGCATATCCATAGCTATTTTAACCATTGCCATTCCGGTTCGTTTACCGTTACGGGTTTGCAGTATCCATAATCGACCTTCTTGAACGGTAAATTCCAAATCCTGCATGTCTTTGTAATGGCGTTCCAATTTTTGTTGAATTTCAAACAGTTCCTTATACACTTCGGGCATCAGTTCTTCCAGTGAGGGATATTTTTGCCGCCTTTCTTCTTCCGAAATGCCTTGTAACTTAGCCCATCTGCGCGAACCTTCCAAGGTAATTTGTTGAGGTGTTCGCACGCCGGCCACCACATCTTCGCCTTGAGCATTCACCAAATACTCGCCGTTAAATATTTTTTCGCCCGTTGCCGCATCACGCGTAAAGGCCACACCGGTGGCGGAATGATCACCCATGTTTCCGAATACCATAGCTTGCACGTTCACCGCCGTTCCCCAATCGTGGGGAATTTTGTTCAGTTCACGGTATGTGCGGGCCCGGTCGTTGTTCCAACTGCGAAATACGGCCAAAACGGCTTCCCATAATTGTTCCCACGGATCTTCCGGAAAATCTTTTCCGGTTTGCCGCTTAATAGCGTTTTTGAATTCCGACACCAAAAATTTTAAATCTTCCGTGGTCATGTCGGTATCGGATTTGTATCCTTTTTCTTCCTTGAGCTTGTCCATTATGGCTTCAAAAGGATCGATATCTTCTTTGGACTCGGGTTTCATTCCCAATACCACGTCGCCGAACATTTGCACAAATCTCCGGTATGAATCCCATGCAAAGCGTTCGTTTCCCGTCTTTTTTGCCAACCCCTTAACGGTGTCATCGTTCAGCCCAAGATTCAATACCGTATCCATCATGCCGGGCATGGAAACCCGCGCACCCGAGCGCACCGAAAGCAACAACGGATTGTCGGGGTTGCCGAAACGCGCCCCCATTTCCGCTTCGATCATCGCTACGGCTTTTTTTACTTCGGGTTCAAGTCGTTTGATGATTTGTTCCTTTCCGGCTTTTTCATATTCGGTACTTACTTCGGTAGTTATGGTAAATCCGGGCGGAACGGGAATGCCTATTTTGCGCATCTCGGCCAAGTTGGCGCCTTTTCCACCCAACAAATTTCTTAAGGATGCTTCGCCATCCACTCGTTCTTTTGTAAAAACATACACGCTTTTTCTTTCGTCCATAACTTCAATTTTTTTAAAGTTAATGAATATAGGAAATTTTTATATAACCGCCGGATGAATTTTGTCATAAAAACAAAAAAAGGACGTCAAAAGACGTCCCGGATAATTTCGTTGTGTTTATGCTTCGCCTTGCGGTCCGAAACTTATGGGCGGCCCTTGATTTTTGTCGTCGTATTCCTTAATGGCTCCGTGAACCGCTTCAAAGCGTCGAACGTTTTCCTGCAAGGCACGCAAAAATTTCTTGGCATGTTGCGGGGTCAATATGATACGCGAACGCACTTTGGCTTTTTGAACGCCTGGCATAATGGTTATGAAATCCAAAACGAATTCCGAAACGGAATGATTGATTACCGCCAAATTACTGTACACGCCTTGTGCTACGTCTTCGGTCAGTTCTATATTAATCGGATTGTTTTTCTTGGGTTGTTGGCTCATGGTTAATTGGTTTTTAGCGTTACATTTTGCGTTTCATCTTCGGTTTCACCCGCGATAATTTTCTCAAACAAACGCATACCCGTACCGGCCGGGATTTTCTTACCTACAATCACGTTTTCTTTCAATCCTTCGAGGTAATCCACTTTGGCCGCTACGGCCGCTTCGTTCAACACTTTAGTGGTTTCTTGGAACGATGCCGCCGATATCCATGATTTGGTTTGGAGTGCCGCACGTGTTATTCCTTGAAGAACCGGTTCGGCCGTAGCAGGAACTGCATCGCGCACAACGGGCACTTTTTTATCTTCCCGTTTCAAGCGCGACATTTCATCGCGCCATTCACGCAAGCTAATAATTGCTCCCGCCTTAAGGCGTTCGGAATCTCCCGGATCTTCAACGACTTTCATGTTGTGAATACGGTCGTTTTCTTCGATAAATACATCTTTATGCACCAATTGATCCGGAAGGAAGTTGGTATCGCCCGGCTCCACGATGCGCACCTTACGCATCATCTGACGCACCACCACTTCGAAGTGTTTGTCGTTAATGGCCACATTCTGCCGGCGATACACTTCTTGAATTTCATTCACCAAATATTGCTGAACAACCGAAATTCCTTTAATCTTCAATATGTCGTTAGGCGTAATGGCGCCGTCGGAAAGGGGTGTACCGGCTTTTACGTAATCGTTTTCCTGTACTAACAACATTTGGCTTGATAATTTGACCAAATATTTCTTTTTTTCTCCGGTCTTGCTTTCCACGATGATTTCGCGGTTACCCCGTTTGATTTTACCGAACTTAACGATACCGTCAATTTCGGAAACCACCGCGGGGTTGGAAGGGTTACGGGCTTCGAAAAGCTCGGTTACCCGTGGCAAACCTCCCGTAATATCGCCCGCACGCGCCGACCGGCGTGGAATTTTGGCGATTACCGTTCCGGGCTTGATTTTTTCGCCTTCTTTTACCGTCAAACGGGCGCCGGTAGGCAAGTTATACACCCGTAATACTTCTTCGGTTTTCGGATCGACGATGTTGATAGCCGGAAGCAGTTTGTTGTTTTTCGTCTCGATAATTACGATTTCCTTCTTATGAGTGGATTCGTCGATTTCAATATTATAGTTGATTCCTTCCACCAAGCTGTCGTAGAACACTTTACCGCCTACTTCCGAAATGATAAGCGAGTTATGCGGATCCCACTCGGCTATCACTTCACCCCGTTTCACTTGTTCTCCCGACGATTTATATAGATACGAGCCGTAATATAACGGATGCTTGCTCAATACCTGACCGGTTTTTTCGCTTATAATTTTAATTTCCGATGTACGTGAGATGACGATATCCACTTCCTCGCCTTCGTTGTTTTCACCTTTGATGGTTCGCAAATCGGTGATTTCCAAAATACCGTCGTATTTGGCCACGATTTTGGATTCTTCGGCCACGGAACCCGCAACCCCGCCTTGATGGAAGGTTCGCAGTGTCAGCTGAGTTCCCGGCTCTCCGATGGATTGGGCCGCTATCACACCGACCGCTTCACCGAGCTGAACCATCTTGCCGGTAGCTAAGTTTCGTCCGTAACACTTGGCACAAACACCGCGCTTGGCCTCACAGGTCAAAGGTGAACGCACTTCAACGGCTTCAATTCCGGCTTTCTCGATTTTTTCAACAATTTCCTCGGTTATTTCTTCTCCTTCCTTTACGATAAGTTCGCCCGTTTGCGGATCGTACAAGTCGTCCAAAATCACACGACCGAGAATTCTTTCGCCCAGCGTTTCAACAATTTCATTGTTCTTTTTCAAGGCGGTTATTTGGATGCCACGCAAGGTGCCGCAATCCTCTTCGTTGACCACAACGTCTTGCGATACGTCCACCAAACGGCGGGTCAAGTAACCCGCATCGGCGGTCTTCAAAGCCGTATCGGCCAAACCTTTACGTGCACCGTGTGTTGAAATAAAATATTCTTGAATGGTCAAACCTTCCTTGAAGTTGGAAAGAATCGGGTTTTCTATAACTTCTCCTCCTCCCGCTGTTGATTTCTTGGGTTTTGCCATCAATCCCCGCATTCCCATAAGCTGACGAATCTGTTCTTTGGAACCTCGCGCACCGGAATGCAACATCATAAATACGGAATTAAATCCTTGATCGTCGTTCTGAAGTTTTTTCATCACCACGTCGATCAAACGGGTATTGGCATGTCCCCAAACGTCAATGGTTTTGTTGGAGCGTTCTTTTTTGGTGATAACACCCTCTTCATAGTCGGTACGTATTTGGTCCACTTGCTTTTTGGCTTCCTCCAAGATAATTTTTTTCTCTTCGGGCACCTCGATATTGGCCAATGTAAACGACAATCCGCCTTCAAATGCTTTCATGAATCCGGTTTTCTTGATTTTATCAAGAAATTCGGCGGTGGTAGGCACATCGGTTTTTTTCAACACTTTGGTGATGATTCTTTTCAATTGTTTTTTGGTAAGCAATTCGTTGATGTAGCCCACACCTTCGGGCACCAATTCGTTGAACAAGACGCGTCCCGGTGTTGTTTCCATCATACGTATAACCGGTTTTCCGTCGGCATCGACATCTTTAACGCGACACTTAACAGGGGCGTGCAAATCCACTTTTTTGTGTGCCAAAGCCAATTTGACTTCTTCGGGGCTGTAAAAAATCATTCCTTCACCCTTGACCGGATGTTCGGGGGTGGATTTTCTTTCTTTGGTCAGGTAATACAATCCCAGTACCATGTCTTGCGAAGGAACGGTGATGGGTTCGCCGTTGGCCGGATTCAATATGTTTTGTGAAGCCAACATCAGTAAATGGGATTCCAGAATCGCTTCGGGACCTAAGGGTAAATGCACCGCCATTTGGTCGCCGTCGAAGTCGGCGTTGAAAGCCGTACAAACCAAGGGGTGCAATTGAATGGCCTTGCCTTCGATCAACTTGGGTTGGAAGGCTTGAATTCCCAACCGGTGCAAGGTGGGGGCGCGGTTGAGCAATACGGGATGTCCTTTCAATACATCTTCCAGGATATCCCAAACTACGGGATCGCGCCGGTCGATAACTTTTTTGGCACTCTTAAGTGTTTTCGCTATGCCGCGTTCCATCAACCTGCGGGCTATGAACGGCTTGTATAATTCGGCCGCCATTTCTTTGGGAATACCGGTTTCGTATATTTTCAATTCGGGACCTACAACGATGACGGAACGGGCCGAATAATCGACACGTTTTCCGAGCAGGTTTTGACGAAAACGTCCTTGCTTTCCTTTCAGGCTGTCGGAAAGGGATTTTAACGGCCGGTTCGATTCGGTTTTGACCGCCGTGGATTTTCGCGTATTGTCGAACAGTGAATCCACCGCTTCTTGAAGCATGCGCTTTTCGTTGCGCAGAATCACTTCGGGCGCTTTGATACTCATCAAACGTTTTAAGCGGTTATTTCGTATGATCACGCGCCGGTATAAGTCATTCAAATCGGATGTGGCGAAACGTCCGCCGTCGAGGGGTACCAAGGGCCGTAATTCGGGAGGAATTACGGGGATAATGTTCATAATCATCCACTCGGGACGGTTTTCCCGTCGTTTGTTGGCTTCGCGGAAAGCTTCCACCACTTGCAGGCGTTTTAAGGCTTCCGTACGGCGCTGTTTGGATGTTTCATGCTTGCTGGCGTGACGCAGTTCATAGGACAATTCGTCCAAATCGATTTGCTGGAGCAGTTCACGCAAGGCTTCGGCCCCCATTTTGGCAATAAACTTGTTCGGGTCTTCATCGGGCAAGAATTTGTTGTCTTCGGGCAACAATTCCATTACTTGATGGTATTCTTCTTCGGTCAATAAATCCATTTTTCGGAGCGGACGCCCGTTGATATCGGTGGCCACGCCGGGCTGAATCACCACATAACGTTCGTAATAGACGATGGATTCCAACTTCTTGCCGGGAATACCGAGCAAATAGGCTATTTTATTGGGGTTGGAACGGAAATACCATATATGTGCCACCGGGACCACCAGCTCGATGTGTCCCATTCTTTCGCGACGTACTTTTTTTTCGGTTACTTCCACGCCACAGCGGTCGCATACCACGCCTTTGTATCTGATTCGTTTATATTTACCGCAAGCACATTCATAGTCTTTTACGGGACCGAATATTCTTTCGCAAAACAATCCGTCCCGTTCGGGCTTATGGGTACGGTAGTTTATGGTTTCGGGTTTCAACACTTCACCGTGCGACATTTGTTTAATCACGTCGGGTGAAGCCAATCCGATGGAAATCCGGTCGAATTTGATTGATTTTTGGTCTCTTTTTCTGGCCATAACGATTTGAGTAATTAATGGTTTAGTTTACGAAAAAAATGCAATCCTTTTTATTTTTTCAACACGTCGTTGCCTTCTTCGTCTTCCAAGCGCACGTCTAATCCCAAACCTCTCAGTTCGTGCAACAAGACGTTAAACGATTCCGGGATACCGGGTTCGGGCATGGGGTCGCCTTTTACGATGGCGTTATATACTTTGGTTCGTCCCACGATGTCGTCGGATTTTACGGTCAGAATCTCACGCAACGTGCTGGAGGCTCCGTAGGCTTCGAGGGCCCAAACTTCCATTTCACCGAACCGCTGACCTCCGAATTGCGCTTTACCTCCGAGGGGTTGTTGCGTGATGAGCGAGTAAGGTCCCGTGGAACGTGCGTGCATTTTGTCATCCACCAAGTGATTGAGTTTCAACATGTAAATAACGCCCACGGTAGCGGGTTGGTCAAAGGGTTCTCCGGTGCCGCCGTCATAAAGTTTGGTTACCCCGTAACGGGGGATACCGGCTTTTTCGGACAAAATCTCGATATCTTCCAGGCTGGCTCCGTCAAAGATGGGGGTTTGAAACTTTACTCCCAAGCGTTTGCCTATCCATCCCAACACGGTTTCGTAAATCTGTCCGATGTTCATCCTCGACGGCACGCCCAAGGGGTTTAACACGATATCAACGGGGGTGCCGTCTTCCAGGAAAGGCATGTCTTCTTCACGCACTATTTTTGCTACAATTCCCTTGTTTCCGTGACGACCGGCCATTTTATCACCTACTTTCAGCTTACGTTTTTGGGCGATAAATACTTTGGCCAATTTAATGATTCCGGAAGGCAGGTCGTCTCCTACCGTGATGGCGAATTTATCACGGCGCAAGTTTCCTTTGATTTCGTTAACCCGCAACTTGTAGTTGTTCAATAATTCGTCAACCAATTTGTTGACTTTTTCGTCGGTGGTCCACGTGCCTTGAATCAAATGCTCGTAATCATTGTAGGAACTGAGCATTTTTTGGCTGAATTTTTTCCCTTTGGGGAAGATTTCCTGATTCAATTCGTCATACACGCCTTGAGAGGTTTTGCCGCCTACCAACGTGTATAGTTTTTCAATCAGTTTTTCGCGTAATTTTTCCAATTGCTTGCCGTATTTCATTTCCAACCTCTCGATTTCTATTTTATCCTGCATCCGTTTACGGCGGTCTTTCATGGAGCGGGTAAAGAGCTTTTTATCAATGACGATACCGCGAACGGACGAAGGCACTTTCAAGGAAGCATCTTTCACGTCACCGGCTTTATCTCCGAAGATAACGCGTAATAATTTTTCTTCGGGGGTGGGGTCGGATTCGCCTTTGGGCGTAATTTTTCCGATGAGGATATCACCGGTTTTTACTTCGGCGCCTATGCGGATGATTCCGTTCTCGTCCAAATCTTTGGTGGCCTCTTCGCTTACATTGGGAATATCGGCCGTAAGTTCTTCCTGTCCGAGTTTGGTATCGCGGACTTCGAGTGAAAATTCGTCGATGTGGATGGATGTGTAATAGTCTTCACGTACCACTTTTTCGGAAATAACGATGGCGTCCTCGAAGTTGTATCCTTTCCAAGGCATGAATGCCACCAAGAGGTTACGTCCCAACGCCAGTTCGCCTTTTTCGGTGGCGTATCCTTCGGTCAATACCTGTCCTTTTTTGACGCGTTCGCCTTTCTTGACGATAGGACGCAGGTTGATGGTGGTGTTTTGGTTGCTTTTTCGGAATTTGATCAGTTCGTATGTTTTTTCGTCTTCGTCAAAGCTTACCAATCGTTCTTCGTCGGTGCGGTCGTAGCGGATGACGATTTTGTTGGCATCCACATAGATTACCTCTCCGTCTCCTTCGGCATTTATCAGGATACGTGAATCTTCGGCTACTTTTTTCTCCAAGCCCGTTCCCACGATGGGGGCTTCGGGGTTTAGCAAAGGAACGGCCTGACGCATCATGTTGGACCCCATCAAAGCACGGTTGGCGTCGTCGTGTTCCAAAAATGGAATCAGGGACGCGGAAATGGATGCGATTTGATTGGGCGATACGTCGAAATAATCTATTTCGTTTTTGTGTACTACGGGGAAGTCGCCTTCTTCACGTGCCACCAAGCGTTCGGGGATGATGTTGCCCTCGTCGTCAACAGGCGTGGTGGCTTGGGCTATTTTTTTGCCTTCTTCTTCTTCGGCGGTTAAAAATACGGGTGGGGTGCTGAAATCGACTTTTCCGTTTTCCACCTTACGGTAAGGTGTTTCGATGAATCCCATTTTGTTGATGGTGGCAAATACGGCCAAGGAGGATATCAAACCGATGTTGGGTCCTTCGGGCGTTTCGATGGGGCACAAACGTCCGTAATGGGTATAATGGACGTCGCGCACTTCAAATCCGGCACGTTCTCTGGATAACCCTCCGGGACCTAAAGCCGACAAACGGCGTTTATGGGTAATTTCGGCCAACGGGTTGGTTTGATCCATGAATTGTGACAGCGGATTGGTACCGAAAAAGGAATTGATAACGGACGAAAGGGTTTTGGCATTGATCAAATCGGCGGGGGTAAACACTTCATTGTCCCGCACGTTCATCCGTTCTCTGATGGTTCGCACCATACGGGCTAACCCTACGGAAAATTGTTGTGCCAACTGTTCGCCTACGGTTCTCACACGCCGGTTGGACAAGTGGTCGATATCATCGACTTCTTGCTTGGAATTGATCAATTTG
>JAMONI010000096.1 GCA_027065935.1 Flavobacteriales bacterium
CCCACCGGACAGGCCCACAGGGTAAACGTTAAATTCGTGGCAAAAAACAAAACACTAATTACACGTTTACCCTGTGGGTTTACCCTGTGGGTTTACCCTGTGGGTTTACCCTGTGGGTTTATCCTGAGGAAATTATCACGAATAGGTTTTCAAAAAAACGAAAATAAAATCCGGGATATTTTAAGGGGAGCAATTTTTGAATATAACACGCAAGATTCCGCTCCGAAAATTTTACTCCGGAAACCGTTCGTTTTAAGGAAAAGTTCGTATCTTTATCACAACAAATCGACCTATGGCCAAACCCGAAATTTTAAAAAGTATTAAAGACATTTTGGACAAATACGTAGCGAAGAAAAATCTTCGTAAAACGCAGGAACGCTACCGTATTTTGGAATTCATTTACGATTTGGACAAACATTTTGACGTGGACGAATTGCATCGTAAACTCAAAGAAAGCGACTTTTCCGTTAGCAAGGCAACCGTGTATAACACGTTGGAACTACTTTTGGACGCCGGATTGGTACGTAAACATCATTTTAGTAATAACACGGCATATTACGAAAAAAGCTATTTCAACAAAGCGCACGACCATCTGATTATTACCGACCGGAACGGTAAAGTGGAACAAATCATAGAATTTTGCGACCCAAGAATCGATGCCATACGTGCCGATCTGGAACAACATCTGAACATTCATATTTCCGATCACGATTTGTATTTTTACGCCAAAAAAATTTAAGCGCAAATTACTATGGAACTACCCGGTAAAAAACAAGCACCGCCAAGCGGAGCGACACGGTTTTACGACCTCGAAGGCGCCAAAATACCACCGCACGACCTTGAATTGGAAAAAGCGGTACTGGGGGCAATGATCATTGACAAAAGAGGCGTAAGCGAAGTAATCGATATACTCCGCCCCGAAATTTTTTACGACCCCAAACATCAGATGATTTTCAAAGCCGTGTTCGAACTTTTCGAATCGGGTTCGCCCATAGACATCGTAACCGTAGGCAAACAATTGGAAAAAAACGGTCAATTAGCCGAATCCGGAGGGCCGCAATACTTGGTCGAACTCTCCAGCTCGGTAACTTCCGCCGCCAATATCGAATTTCACGCCCGGCTGCTCTTGGAATATTTCGTAAGACGCGAAGTAATCGGCATCGGCCAAAAAATGCAAGCCGACGGATATAATGACGAAAAAGACGTCTTCGACATCCTAGACAACGCCGAAAAAGACCTGTACAACATCTCGCAAGGAAGTCTCAAGCAAACAGCCACCGCCTTGGACGATATCCTGATGAACATCAAACGCGAACTGGAAGAAATCGCCAAAAACGACAAACTCCCGGGCGTCCCATCCGGATATCCTTCTCTGGACGAAATCACCTCGGGATGGCAACCCGGCGACCTGATTATTCTCGCCGCCCGGCCATCCATGGGGAAAACGGCTTTCGCCTTGAACATGGCACGAAACATTGCCATAGGACAAAAAAAAGCCGTAGCTTTCTTCTCTTTGGAAATGAACGCCGAACAATTGGTCAAACGCATTCTATCACGCGAAACCTTTATCCCGGCCGAAAAATTCCGGACGGGAAAGTTTACCGAAGCCGAACAAAAAATTTTGGAAGAAAAAACCCGTATGTTGGCCGCCAACCCGTATCTTTACATCAACGACAGCTCCATGTTGAGCATCTTCGACCTGCGGGCGCAAGCCAGAAGAATGAAGCAAAAATACAACATCGAAATCATCATCATCGACTACTTGCAACTGATGCACGCATCCGACAAATCCAAACCCGGAAACCGCGAACAGGAAATTTCAACCATCTCCCGCAACCTCAAAGCCTTGGCCAAAGAACTGAACATCCCCATCATCGCACTGTCGCAATTGTCCCGAAAGGTGGAAGATCGCGCCACCGGAACCGGTCACAAACGCCCCATGCTCTCCGACCTGCGCGAATCGGGCGCCATCGAACAGGACGCCGACATCGTTGCCTTCATCTATCGCCCGGAATATTACAACATCACCGAATGGGACGACGCCGAAAATTCTCCCGCCGAAGGCGAAGTGGAACTCAATATCGCCAAGCACCGTAACGGAAAAACCGCACGAATTTACTTTAGGTTCAAAAAGGAATTCGGACTAATCGAAGAACGCGATGCCATGAGTAGCGTTATCGGTGAAGATACCACCGTATTGCCATCCAAACTCAATAATATGACCAACCCCGGTGACGCTTTCGGATTAAACGATACAAATTCAGCCGATGAAGACGATTTTCCTTTCTAAAAACGCCGTTTTTTTCTTCTTTTTCTGGTGGAGCTTGTCTTTCGTTCAAGCCCAATTCCTGTTAATCCCCATGGACGAAACCCAAAAAGAACACCTCAAAGCATACGGCGTGGTCTATCGCACCTTGGAACACGGCATCAAAACCAAATGGCTACTCAATTACCGGGGCGGCGCCTTCTTGCTCCCCTACACGGCCGAAACCAAAGACGAATGCCTGATGAAAAATGTCACTTGTGAAGAAATAACCGACGGCGAAGCCGAAACCATTCTGCAAGAAATCGAAAGCCCTTCCGTGAATATGCACGCCGTAACTTTGGAAAAACCACCGAAAATCGCCGTGTATTCCCCCAAGGACAACATGCCGTGGGATGACGCCGTGACCTTGGCGCTAACTTATGCCGAAATACCCTACGATGTCATTTACGACAAAGAAGTACTCGACGGTTCCTTGCTGGCATACGATTGGTTGCACCTGCACCACGAAGACTTTACCGGACAATACGGCCGGTTTTACGCCGGATACCGAACCGCCCCCTGGTACGTAGAACGCAAACAACGATTGGAAGCATTGGCCCGCGAACTGGGATACGGAAAAGTATCGGAACTCAAACGTGCCGTAGCCCTCAAAATCGCCGAATTCGTTTTGGGCGGCGGATTTATGTTTGCCATGTGCTCCGCCACCGACACCTTCGATATTGCCTTGGCGGCACATCAAACCGACATCTGCGAAGCCATGTACGACGGCGACCCTTCCGAACCCAATTATCAGGAAAAATTGGATTTCGATAAAACTTTCGCCTTCGAAAATTTTATCCTCGAACCCAACCCTTTAGTTTATGAATTTTCCAACATCGACACCACCAAAGACCGGAACGTACCCATGGAAAACGACTATTTCGAACTCAACGAATTCTCGGCCAAATACGACCCCGTTCCCACCATGCTCACGCAAAACCACACCATGCTTGTCAAAGGATTTTACGGCCAAACCACCGCCTTCAATCCCGAAGTCATCAAACCGAACGTTATCATTCTGGCACGAACCGGACTCAACGGCGAAGTAAAATATCTACACGGAAAA
>JAMONI010000097.1 GCA_027065935.1 Flavobacteriales bacterium
CGGTAGAGAAAGGATTTATAGAAGCCATGAAGGCGGGCCCTTTGGCCGGATTCGAGGTGGAAGGTATGAAAGTTACCTTGAAAGACGGCTCGTTCCACCCCGTTGACTCCGATTCGCTTTCGTTCGAATTGGCGGCCAAGCTCGGGTTCAAAGAAGCGGCCAAAAAAGCCAATCCCGTTTTGTTGGAACCTATAATGAAATTGGAAGTGGTTACGCCCGAGGAATATATGGGCGATATTATAGGAGATTTGAACCGCCGGCGCGGTCAAGTGTTGAGTATGGACGATAGGGCCGGAGCCAAAGTAATCAAAGCGCACGTGCCCCTGTCCGAAATGTTCGGGTACGTAACCGTATTACGAACGTTGTCATCGGGAAGGGCTACTTCGTCTATGGAATTTTCACATTACGCTCAGGCCCCCGACAACATTGCCGAAGAAGTGATTAAAAAGGAAAACGAATAATAAATAGAAGCTATGGCTCAGCAAAAGATACGCATAAAATTAAAGTCATACGATCACAACCTGATTGACAAATCGGCCGAAAAAATCGTAAGACAAGTCAAGCTAACCGGTGCTTATGTAAAAGGCCCGATACCTTTGCCTACCAAGAAGCGAATTTTCACGGTATTGAGATCGCCACACGTAAATAAAAAATCACGTGAACAATTTCAATTGAACACACATAAAAGGCTGATTGACATTTTCAGCTCGTCAACCAAAACCATCGATGTGTTGATGAAGATGGAATTGCCTAGCGGCGTTGAAGTAGAAATTAAAATTTAAAATAATAAGGAAATGCCGGGATTAATCGGAAGAAAAATCGGGATGACCAGTATCTTTGACGAGAACGGGAAAAACATACCCGTTACCGTCATTGAAGTGGCACCCAATTATGTTATTCAAGTCAGAACCAAGGAAAAAGACGGTTATGAAGCGGTGCAACTTGGTTTCGATGACAAAAAGGAAAAGCGTACCACCAAAGCGATGAAAGGACATTTTGACAAGGCAGGTGTTACGCCCAAACGAAAATTAGTCGAATTCCAAGGATTTGAAAAGGACTATCAACCGGGTGATGTCATCCGCGTTGAAGACGTGTTTGTAGAAGGAGAGTTTGTCGATGTGACGGGAACTTCAAAAGGGAAAGGATTTCAAGGCGTGGTGAAGCGTCACGGATTTGCCGGAGTAGGCCAAGCCACACACGGTCAGCACAACCGGTTACGTGCGCCGGGTTCCATTGGAGCTTCCGCCGACCCTTCTCGTGTATTTAAAGGAATGCGAATGGCCGGAAGAATGGGGAATGAGCGTGTAACCGTTCAAAACCTAAAAGTAATGAAAATCATTCCCGATAAGAATTTGTTGATCGTAAAAGGCAATGTTCCCGGACATAAAAAATCTTATGTTTTAATCAGAAAATAATGGAAGCAAAGGTATATAATATAGAAGGAAAAGAAACGGGAAAAACCATTCGGTTATCCGATGAAATTTTCGGTATAGAACCCAACGAGCACGTCATGTATTTGGACGTTAGACGTTATTTGGCCGCCCAACGTCAAGGAACGCACAAGACCAAAGAACGCGGTGAAGTGGCCGGAAGTACCCGAAAAATCAAGCGCCAGAAAGGAACGGGAACGGCCCGTGCCGGAAGCATTAAAAATCCACTGTTTAGAGGAGGCGGGCGCATTTTCGGTCCACGGCCCAGAGACTACCGGTTCAAATTGAACAAAAAAATAAAGAAATTGGCACGCAGGTCGGCGCTGAGTTATATGATGAAAGAAGGCAAAATTCGAATCATCGAAGATTTTGATTTGGATGCGCCCAAGACCAAAGCTTTCGTCAAAATTTTAAACAATTTTAACGTGGCGGACCAAAAAACCATGTTTGTTTTGGGCGAATTAAATAAAAACGTATATTTGTCAGCACGAAATTTGCCCGGTGTTAAAGTCGTAAGAGGTTCTGATATAAACACTTACGCCATTTTGAATGCCGGTAATTTGCTGATAAGCGAACAAGGAGTCGCACAAATCGAAGAAATTTTAAAAAAGTAACGGATTATGAGCATTATAAAACGACCCGTTTTGACCGAAAAAATGGTTGATCAAACCGACAAGTTCAACCGTTACGGATTTATCGTTGACCTGAATGCGGATAAACAACAAATAAAAAGGGCCGTCGAGCAGATGTATAATGTGGAAGTGGTCAAAGTAAGAACCATGATTTATCCGGCCAAGAAAAAAGTAAAATATACAAAAAAAGGTATATTTAGAAGTAAAGAAGGCGCATACAAAAAAGCCATTGTAGAACTGAAAGAAGGTCAAAGCATAGATTTTTACAATCAATAAAGTGTGAATCATGGGCGTACGAAAATTAAAACCTACAACTCCGGGACAACGATTTAGGGTGGTCAATACTTTTGATGCCATCACAACGGATAAACCCGAAAAATCCTTATTGGCACCAAAGAAAAGCACCGGAGGACGAAACAACATCGGTCGCAGGACCATGCGCTATCGCGGAGGCGGCCACAAAAGACGATACAGAATTATCGATTTCAAACGAGATAAATTCAATATTCCCGCCACCGTAAAAACCATCGAATACGACCCCAACCGTTCGGCATTCATCGCATTGGTCGTATATGCCGACGGAGAAAAACGCTATATCATCGCACCAAACGAAATCAAAGTGGGCGATACGGTCATCAGCGGAGAAAATGTTCCCGCCGAAATCGGCAATACCCTGCCGATGAAAAACATTCCTTTGGGGTCTATCATACACAATGTCGAATTGAAACCCGGAAAAGGCGGACAGTTGGCACGAAGTGCCGGAACATTCGCCCAATTGATGGCTAAAGAAGGCAAATACGTAGTCATCAAGTTACCATCCGGCGAAACCCGCCTGGTATTGGCCGACGGCATGGCCACCATCGGCGTCGTGTCCAACAGCGATCACCAGTTGGAAATGTCGGGCAAAGCCGGACGTTCGCGATGGTTGGGCAGAAGACCCAGAACACGCGGTGTAGCGATGAACCCCGTAGATCACCCTATGGGTGGTGGCGAAGGACGTGCTTCGGGCGGACATCCCCGTTCCAGAAAAGGTATTCCGGCCAAAGGATACAAGACCCGAAATAAGAAAAAATACAGCAATAAATTTATCTTGGAACGAAGAAAGAAATAATTGAACTATGGCAAGATCATTAAAAAAAGGACCTTACGTATTCTATAAGTTGGAACGCAAGATTCAAAAAAACATAGAATCGGGACGAAAAGACGTGATCAAAACCTGGTCGCGTGCATCCATGATAACCCCCGATTTTGTCGGACAAACCATAGCCGTACACAACGGACGA
>JAMONI010000098.1 GCA_027065935.1 Flavobacteriales bacterium
CCGCCGTGATTCCGCTGTCGATATGCTTTTGGGCGATGCTAAATAACAAAATAGGAATAAAAGTGCCTAAAATTCCGTTAACGGCAAACCGGAGGTAAAATTTTACGGGTAATTTGACCAATCCGTGTCCGCCCAGAACAAGAAAAACCGTACCCGCTACCGCTATCCTGCCCATAGCGGATTGTAAGGGCGTCAGTCCGGCAAGCGATTTTTTGGTCCATAAAAAAGCGGTGCCCCATATCAATGAAGCACCGGCAAGCAAAATCCATTTGAGGTATTTTTTATTCATCCAAAAGTTCCCGGACTTTTTCTTCCAACAGTTTGCCTCTAAGGTTTTTATAACGAACAATGCCTCGCTTGTCTATCACGAGGTTTTGCGGAATAAATGTCACTTTATACTGCTTGGCCACGGGCTCTTGCCATCCTTTGAGGTGCGATACCTGGTACCATTTCAAGCCGTCTTGTTCGATGGCCTTGAGCCACGCTTCTTTGTTTCTATCGAGCGACACGCCGATGATGTTTAAGCCTTGGTCGTGATATTTGTTATAAATTCGCACCAAATTGGGATTTTCAACCCGGCAGGGCTTACACCAAGCCGCCCAGAAGTCCACTACGGTTACCTTGCCCATTACGGAATAGAGCGAAATAAGTTTTCCTTCGGGATCGGGGGCGGTAAAGTTTTGCGCCCGCATACCTACGGCCCCCACCGATAATTCGTTTAAGCGTTTGGTTAGAAATTTCCCTGCATGGGTTTTTCTTAAACTTTCGGGATATGATTGATAAATTTCCGTCAATTTTTTGATGTCGGCATCATTTCCGAAAGTTATTTCGGTCATCACGGCAATGCCTGCCAGCGAAGGCGAGGATGCGAAACGGTAGGCTCGCGATTTCATTTCTTCGGACAAAGCGAAAAGTTTTTCCTGCGCTTGTTGCCGTTTTTCTTTATCCGATTTGGCCATTAGGCCGAGTGTTTGTTTTTGAACGTTTTTTAAGCTGTCGATGGTATTTACAAATTGCGCGTAGCGAGCATTTTCCTTGCCTCCCACAATAGAGTCGGCCTTGAAAGAAGCGGAATCGATATACACCTTGATATCGGCGGGTTCCAAGAAAAACAAAATATTGTCGGAACCGTTGGAAATAAAGTAAACGTCGGAAGACGAAAGTTGATGCGAATACACGGCTTTGCCGTCCGTCAAGGCCAGCGTATCCAAGACGCTCAATTCGCCCTTGGCGTTTAATCTTTTGAGCAAAAGGCTCTTGTAAACGGATGACGGTGCGTGAACTTCCACCCGATATCCGGTAATTTTGGAAGCGGACCCGCAACGCATGAAGAACAACGACAATACCGGCAGGACAACGAATAATGCCGTTAGGTTTTTATTCATCGAGCAATTCTTTGATTTTGGCTTCCAAAGCATCGCGGCGTAAATTTTTGGCACGTATCACTCCGTTCTTATCCAATATAAAGGTAGCGGGGATGGCGGTTACGCCGTAAAGTTTGGCCACCGGGTCTTGCCAATATTTCAAGTTCGACACGTGGTACCAATCCAACCGGTCGTCCTTGACGGCTTTGAGCCATTTGTCTTTGGCGTCGGGACGGTCCAACGAAATACCGATAATATTAAAGCCTTTGTCGTGATATTTCCTGTAAATTTCCACCACATAAGGATTTTCGGCACGACAAGGCTTGCACCAAGAAGCCCAAAAATCCAACAATACCACTTTGGAATCTTTCAACACATCCGACATTTTCAGCATTTTTCCGTCGGCCATAGGGGCTTCGAAATCCGGCGCTTTTTGTCCGATGGCCGTTTTGATATTGCTTTCGATTTGCGATAATGCATTTTTGGCATAAGTGGAATTTTTTACTTCCTGCGACAAGGCATCGTAAATTTGCTTAAGCCTTTTGAAGTCGGCGTCTTGATTGAAGGTAAGGGATTCCAATATCATCGCACCGGTCAGATTGCCGGTGTTCTTTTCGGCCATTTCGTATAACTTTCCCGTTTTTTCTTTTTCCAAATTCATATATTCTTCCCGTACAAGTTCCGCTTCGTCGTCTTTGCCTTCCTGCTTGGCCTTTTGGAATTTTTGTCCTAATTCTTCCCCTTTTTTTCGATAGGAATTAAGCAAGTCGATAAACTCTTTAAAAGATTTGGTGGAAGCACCGGCTTCAACAAATTCCACTTGATCCAAGCCTCCTTTAATGTGTAACTTTACGGTAGTACCCGGTTCGACCAAAACGGGCAAACTCGAACGGTCGGGCATCACCTGCAGGTAAATCACTTCGGGAGTTTTCAGGTCGAATCCGAGTATGAACGAATCGTCCGTTAGCGAATCTTTGGCTATTTCCTTAAACCTGCGGTTTACGGAGCGCCCCGCTATAATGACTTTTCCCGCGCCGTTTTCAAAAGTTCCTTTGATTTTGGTATTTCCGGAAACCTCTTTTTCTTGATGGGTTCGTCCGCAACTTGTCAAGGTGAATATCCCCAACACAAACAATATGAATATTTTTTTCATCACGCAGTAAATTTATCGACAAATATACTTAAATAATTCTTTTCTCTATTCCTTCTGTTGATAAGGAACCTTCGGTTACCGGAGGTTCAAATTTCCGAGCTTGCGTTTTGTTTTCAACCGCTTTCCGCCCCGACCGAGTACGCCCTTAATACTACACCGCTTCTATTATTCGTTTAAAATTTCGACAGCCGAATACGAACCGGCCGCTTATTGCCACGATACCGTTAAATTTGTAAAATATCCGGAAGCTGTAAATGACATACCGAAAGCTGACATATTCAATTTGTTTGTATTTGTTTTTTTTGTCCGGCCTTTTTGCCCAAACGGATACCCTTTTTACGAAGAAAGATACCCTTATTCGTATGGAAAACCGCTCCGTACGTTTTTATCCGCATTCGGTGCATCCCGGATATTTTTCATTACGATGCAACGAAAAAACCGTTCCCGGCTCACTTTATCAAGTGGATTTTGTTAAAGCGATTTTACATCTTAAGGACACGAGCCTGTTGGGTACGAAGTGTCGAATTTCTTTTATGACCTATCCCGACAGTTGGATTTTTCCCACCGGAAAACCCGTCCGCATCGAACGCTACGAAAAAAAAACTTATGAACCGGAAACGCAATCCGAAACCTATGATTTTTTTGACGGTATGCAAGCCGACGGTTTCTTCACACGAGGCATTACCGGAGGCAACAACATGAATGCTTCTCCCGTATCCAAGCTTGATGTGAAACTCAACGGAAAGCTCGATGAAAACATAAAATTGGAAGCGTCCGTTTACGATGATAACGCTCCTTACGGATACGAAGGCGTCACTACGACT
>JAMONI010000099.1 GCA_027065935.1 Flavobacteriales bacterium
CATAGTGGTGATGGCCGCAACTACGGCATCCGTAGCCGAACCGCCGCGTTCCAAAACCGCATAACCGTTGTGTAGCGCACGCCGTAAAGCTTCTTTGTATTTTCTTTCGATTTCGGGCGGAAGGTTTTTAATGTATCCCGCCCCGCCGTGAATAACGATGGCAAATTTCGGTTGATCCCGTCGGTTTTGCTCCGTAATTTTCGCTCCCGGCTTACATGAAGCGAACCATAAAACGGTACCGAAATAAAAGAGTAAAAAAACAAACTTCACTTTCATGTGCATTCGATGGGTTTTTCGGAACAAGTTATTTGTCTCTGAGCTTGGCACCGAGTTTTTCCTCATACACTTTCAGAATCTTTTGCATTACCTTATCGGCCTGTTTGTCGTTTAAGGTTTTGTCCGGCGCACGCAAAATAAAGGAAATCGCATAGGATTTTTTGTCTTTCGGGATTTTATCTCCTTCATACACATCAAACAAATTGATACTTTCCAAGAGTTTCTTTTCGGTTTCCAGTGTCAATTTATACAGTTGGGCATAGGTTATTTGTTTGTCCACCAACAAAGCCAAATCTCGCCGAACGGAAGGAAATTTGGAGAAGGGTTTGAATTTTTTTCCCGACAAACGCTTGGCGGTTTGCATAAAATCGTCCCAACGTATGGAGGCAAAATACACGGGTTTTCTTATATCGAACTTTTTCAACAAACTTTTTTTCAATATGCCCATGGTCAAGATGTCACTTTTATCGGTTTTGAAGACAACGGCATCGGAGAAGTCGGGATGGCGGACGGGGAATTCCTTATAGGTAACGCCGAACCGTTCGAATAATTTTTCTACGGTTCCTTTCAGGTGGAAGAAGCCTTCGGGTCGTTTGTTTTCCATCCAGTTTTCGGGGGTTAGGTATCCGGTTACGGCTATAGCCAACCTTTTTTCTTCCCTATATTTTTCGTTTTGTAATTTAAAGTAGGCTTTGCCGAATTCAAAAAAAGCCAGATTATCGCGTTGGCGGTTGACGTTGTATCGGATATTTTGAAGCAGAGAGATGAGTAAATTCTGACGCAACACCGTATGTTCCTTGCTCAACGGATTAAGTAGGCGTACCGCTTTGTTTTCTTCAAATGTTTCCGACAGTTTTATATCGTCATCGGACAACATGGATACCGACATGGTTTCGAAATAGCCCGAGTTGACCAGCAAACGGGCGGCGGTATTTTCCATTTTTTCGGCCGGCGGAAATTCTTCATGAGCCACGTTGATGTGCATTTTTTCGGGAATATGAACCGTATTGTAGCCGTAAATCCTCAAGATTTCTTCCACCACGTCGGCGGGCCGGGTAACATCCACCCGGTAAAGGGGTGCTTCGACGGTGAGATTTTCGTCATTACTCAACACGATTTTAAAGTCGAGCAGGTGAAGTATTTGTTTGATTTTTTCGGGGCTTACCTGTTCACCTATCATACGCTCTATATAGTCGTAAGTGAGGTGAATGACGGCAGGTTCAATGGTTTTTACAGTTTCGTCCACCATTTCGGTGACGATGGCGTCGGGGATATATTCTTTAATTAGTATTGCAGCCCATTTCATGGCATAATCCGTTTGGGTGGGGTCCACGCCCCGTTCAAAACGGAAAGACGAATCGGTGGAGATACCCAATCGCTTGGCGGTTTTTCTTATGCCGACGGGATTGAAATAAGCACTTTCCAGAAGGATATCGGTAGTATGTTCGTTGATGGCCGAAAGCTTGCCTCCCATTACACCGGCAATAGCCATTGCTTCACTTTCGTTGGCGATGACCAAATCATCGGAGGCGAGTTCGTATTCGTTATCATCCAGTGCGAGAATTTTTTCACCCGGGCGGGCGTTTCTCACTACCACTTTATTTCCTTTTACGGCGGACAAATCAAAAGCGTGCATAGGCTGACCGATATCGTGCATAATGAAGTTGGTCAGATCCACCAGAAAGTTTTTCGGATTAATGCCGATGGATTTCAAGCGTTTTTGCAACCATTCGGGGCTTGGAATTACTTTTACGTTCCGAATAACCAAACCTACATAACGGGGACACTTGTTTTTTTCTTCGATTTCAATATGGACGGGAGTTTGTTTTACTTCGGTTACGAAATTGGATGTACTGCGTGATTTCAACGCTATTTGCGCACCTTCGAATTTGAGTTTGGTATAAATATCTCTTGCCACGCCGTAATGGCTCATGGCGTCGGAGCGGTTGGGGGTTAGTCCGATTTCCAGCACATAATCTTTTTCCACCCGGAGGGTTTCGATAAAAGGTTTACCCACCTCCGCATTATCGTCCAGCACCATGATGCCGTCGTGATTATCACTTAACCCCAGTTCGTCTTCGGCACATATCATTCCGTAGCTTACCTCGCCGCGTATTTTTCCTTTTTTGATTTTAAGTTCTTTTCCGCCGGGAAGGATGAGTTTGGTTCCAATTGTAGCCACCGGCACTTTTTGTCCTTCGGCCACATTGGGGGCACCGCATACGATTTGCACGGGTTTTCCGTCGCCCAAATCCACTTGCGTTAAAAACAATTTATCGGCATTGGGATGCTTTTTTACTTCAAGAACCCGCCCTACCACCACCCCCTTCAGGTCGGATTTAAGCGGTGAAAATTCGTGTATTTTTTCCACTTCCAAGCCGGTATCGGTCAAGATTTCGGCAACCTTTTCAACGGGAAGTTTGACATCTACAAATTCTCGCAACCAATTATACGATATTTTCATTTGAGTTAGGGATTTATTCCGTTGCAAAAGTAAGAATTTATCGACCGCATACAAAGGATTTAAAAAAAAACGAAGGGGCGGTTAACCTGTACTTATACGTAAAACCTTGTGTTTTATCTGTCAATTGTACCACATCCGGCGAAAAAAACTATTTTTGCATACCGTGATTAGCAACAAGCATGATGAGACATTTTATTTACATACTTCTTCCGATCTTGCTGTTAACTTCCTGCCGGACCTTCCGAAAAAGTTGGGAATTTCAAACCTACAAAGGACAACCCGTTGCCGTAGGCAGGGTAAATACGGATGTGCTGCAACACAAAAAATTAGGCCGGTGGTTTGAGGAAAACTATCAAGCCTACCGTCCCGACCCCGAAGTTATCACCCGGTTAAAATCCCACCGGGAGCGTATTTTCGTGGAAATTTATCTCGGTACTTGGTGTCCGGATAGCAGGCAACACGTTCCGGCCTTTATCAAGGTCCTCGACCGAGCGGGTTGGAATAGCAGTCAAGTGGAAATTTATGCGCTTGAAAGAAAATACAAGCAAAACGAACGAGCGAAGTCCAAAGGAATAATACGGGTACCTACTT
>JAMONI010000100.1 GCA_027065935.1 Flavobacteriales bacterium
TTTTTCCTATAAGTTTCCGGCGCAATGCAAATAGGGTCACGGCCCGGTACATAGCGCCCGTGTCGATGTAAATGTAATTCAATGATTTAGCTATATCTTTGGCCAAAGTGCTTTTGCCCGTAGAAGCGTATCCGTCGATGGCGATGTTAATTTTCTTCATTTTTTTCGGGGTTCTTTTTCAAAAATATGCTGATTCCGATATGGTGTGCGTGGCCTGCGAAATGATATTGCCCGTAGCCGTAATCCAATGAAAATTTATTCAACCGCAAGCCGAATCCGTAGGCCAATCCCGAGGAAAAATTGACGTCTTGCAAGCCCAGTTCGGCGGAACGTCTAAAGTTAAATCCGATGCGTAAACGGAAGCGCTTACGCGGAAAAATTTCGGCTCCGGTTATGATATGCCGGAATACGTGATGATAAAAACGGATGTTTTCTTCGGTAACGTTGCCGTCGGGGTCCACCTGATTACGCGCCGTGTTGACAAATGCAATGGCCGGCACTTGAAGGTTTTCCAACGTAATGAAAAACCTCAGCGGGGCGTGCTGTAGCAATTGGGCATACGAAAACGCAACCTCAAAGGGTAAGGCTTCGCGCGTGCCGTTATAGGTGGTCAGTTGGGTGCCTATGTTTCGAACGACTAAGGCGGCATTTTTAAACTCTGAACTGTAGTTCAAGGCCAAATCAAAGGCGATACCCGTAGAACGAAATCTTTCCAATTGTGATATAATGAACTTGACACTCATCCCCGCACGCCATCTACGGGAAACGGGGTAAGCGAACCCGGTTTGCAGGGCTGTTTCGGAAGCCGTAAAATGTCCCGTAATCTCTCCCGCTTCGTCGGCCGCTACAAAACGGCCGTAATTCAAGTAAGTAATACCCGTAAATAAAGCCCTGATTTTGGGCACTTTCCACACATATCCCAACTGACCGTAATTAATGTCGGTGATATAAGACGTATAATTGAAACCCACCTGACGGCTTTGACCGGACGAAATAAGGGCGGGATTGTTGAAATTTTGCAAAATATCGTAAGGCATAGCCACGAATTGCTTGCCCCCCAAGGCGGTTTGCACGGGCGAGGGACTTAAATTCAAAAACCGGTAGGTAGCCGTGCCGCCAATTTGAGCGTGAACTATAAAATGATGCAACACAAGAAACATGAAAAAGCGAACTCGGCTTAGATTCGACATAAACAGGGTTTATACGTAAAACTTTCCTTCGGACGATTTATTGCTTTCCGGCATACATTTCCACGTCTTTTTCCGTAATTTCTTCGCCACCCAATATCATCAAACGTTCCACTACGTTTCGCAATTCCCGTATATTTCCCGACCACGTATATGATTGTAATTTCTTGATGGCACGGTCGGTAAATTGTTTGGGTTTCATGTTTTGTTCTTCGGCAATGCGCTTGGCAAAATGACGGACCAAAAGCGGAATGTCTTCCTTGCGTTCGTCCAATGAAGGTACGTGAATGACGATTACCGCCAAGCGGTGATACAGGTCTTCACGAAAATTGCCTTTTTTGATTTCTTCCTTGAGGTCTTTGTTGGTGGCGGCAATGATGCGCACGTTTACTTTAATATCTTTGTCACTGCCCACACGACTTATCTTGTTTTCTTGTAAGGCCCGAAGCACTTTGGATTGCGCCGACAGGCTCATATCTCCGATTTCGTCCAAGAAAAGCGTACCGCCGTCGGCCAGCTCGAATTTGCCCTTCTTGTCTTTATAAGCCCCCGTAAACGACCCTTTTACGTGACCGAACAATTCGCTTTCTATCAGCTCGGAAGGAATGGCCGCACAGTTAACTTCCACAAAAGGTTTGTTGGACCGGTGGCTTTTTTGATGTATCCAATGGGCTACCAATTCCTTTCCGGTACCGTTATCACCGATAATCAAAACCCGCGAATCGGTGGGGGCCACTTTTTCTATGATTTCCTTCACCTTTTCGATGGCCTCCGATTCGCCTATCATCTCGTATTTTTTACTTATTTTCTTTTTGAGCTGAATATTTTCTTTGACCAATGTCCCGATTTTTCGGGCATTGCGCAAACTGGTAAGCAAGCGGTTAAGGTCGGGGGGTTTTTGGATGTAATCGTAAGCGCCTTTTCGCATACTTTCCACTGCGGTGGGCAAATCACCATGACCCGAAATCATCACGAAAGGTAAATCGGGCTTGATTTTCTTGGCTTCTTCCAAAACTTCAATACCGTCTTTTTTGGGCATTTTGATGTCGCATAATACGACGTCGTAATCGTTTTCTTTGATTTTTTTGATGCCTTCCGTCCCGTTATAGGCCGAATCGGTTTCGTAACCTTCCGAGTCCAATATTTTCTTAAGGACGCGTTGAATGACTTCTTCGTCTTCGATGATGAGAATTTTGGGCATAATACGATTGTTTTTTTACAGGCTAATTTATGAAAATAAATCGTGAATTTTTTGGAAAAACGATTTTTGTCCGGATTTTACTTGAAAATTCGGGTCGTTTAGTTTGGAACGGAAATAAGCTTTGTCTTCTTTCGACAGTTTTTCGGGCAAATGCACTTTGACATGAACAAACAAATCGCCGTATTGATCGGTGTTTAACTGCGGAATACCTTTACCTCGAATGCGCAACACTTTGCCGGATTCCACCGGTCCTTCCAAGTTGATTTTGATTTTACCGTGCGGCGTATCGATGATCTTCGACGTCCCTAAAACGGCTTCGGGCAATGACAAATGGATTTGGTAGTGCAGGTCTAAATCTTCAATGACAAATTTGTCGGGAATTTCTTCTTTGAAGGTGACCAACAAATCGCCGGGAATGCCGTTTTGTGCCGGTGCTTCGTTTCCTTTTTGAGCTACCTTGAGTTGGACGCCTTCTCTAATGCCTTTGGGAATTTTTACACTGACAACGTCATGCGTCCATATCATTCCATTTTCGTCCGAACCGCTCGGGCGGTAAGCTAAGACTTGCCCCAGTCCGCCGCATTGCGGACACGACGACCGGGTCTGTGCCGGGCCGAAAATGGTATGGGTGACCCGCGTTACACGTCCGCTTCCGTTACATCTCGGACAAGTTTGATAAACGGTTTCGGGCGCTTTGATCTTCCGTTTTACTTTAATTTTTCTTTCGCCGCCGTGTACCATTTCGTTAAGCGTTATTTTCAGGCGTATGCGCAAATCGCTTCCTTTTACGCGCGGTCCTCCGCCCCTTGTGTTTCTTCCTGTAAATCCGCCCGAAAAACCGCCGAAATGCTCACCGAAAAGATCGGAAAATATGTCACCGAAGTGCCTGAAAATATCTTCCACATCCGTAAAATGAGGCGCTCCTCCGGCTC
>JAMONI010000101.1 GCA_027065935.1 Flavobacteriales bacterium
ATTTAATGGAAATTTTAAACGGCAATTACAAACACGAATTAGACCGATGATCAGGTATAAGACCCGGGAACAAATTGAAAAAATCAGGAAAAGCGCCCTGTTGGTTTCCAAAACATTGGGGATGTTAGCCAAAGAAATCAAACCGGGTGTAACGGGATTGTATTTGGACAAATTGGCCGAAGAATACATTCGGGATCACGGGGGCATTCCCGGATTTTTAGGCTTGTATGACTTTCCCAACACCTTGTGTATCAGCCCGAACGACCAAATCGTGCATGGTATTCCTACGAACAAGCCTTTTGAAGAAGGCGATATCGTTTCGATTGATTGCGGTGTAAAGATGAACGGATACTACGGCGATCAAGCCTTTACTTTTCAAGTAGGTGAAGTATCGGACGAAGTAAAGCAATTACTTGAAGTTACACGGCAATCGTTGTATAAAGGTATTGCACAAATGCGGCGGGGAAACCGTATAGGCCACATCGGACATGCCATTCAACAACACGTGGAATCATACGGATACGGCGTGGTGCGCGAATTGGTAGGTCACGGATTGGGTTCCACCATGCATGAAGACCCGCAAGTGCCCAACTACGGGTTGCCCGGAAAAGGAAAAAAACTCAAAGACGGTCTCGTATTGGCCATCGAACCGATGATTAACATGGGTACACATAAAATCATTCAATACAACGACGGTTGGACCATCAAAACCGCCGACGGAAAGCCTTCGGCCCATTTCGAACACGACGTGGCCCTCATCAACGGCAAACCCGAAATTCTTTCTACCTTCTACTATATTTTCGACGCTTTGGGAATCGAAAGCGATGAAGAAGATGCTTTTCGCAAACAGCCATTGATTTTGGAAGATTATTAAAGCCGATGTTTAAATTCTTATTAAACAAAATTCCGCGTCCGCTACTGATAAAATGGAGCTTACGGCTCATGCCCGTAGTCGGCTTGCTTTTTCGGGGAAAGCGATTTACCGATCCGATAAACCGAAAATCCTACCGAAAATTTTTGCCCTACGGTTACCGGAATCTTCGTCCCAATGCCTTGTCGCCCGGAACGATGAGCTTGGAAAGACATCGCGCCTTATGGCTTTTTTTACAAAGAAATACCGACTTTTTTAAGGACATAAACCAAAAAATTTTGCATATCGCCCCCGAACAAGCTTTTTATCACCGCTTTAAAAAAAGATTCGGCAGGCAATACGTCACCCTCGACCTGCACTCGCCCATTGCCGACATAAAAGCGGACATCACGGACCTGCCTTTTGACGACAATACGTTCGACGTCATCTTATGCAACCACGTACTGGAACACATACCCGACGACAAAAAAGCCATGACCGAACTCCATCGCGTGATGAAACCCGGCGGATACGGGATTTTCCAAATCCCGTTGGACGCTTCGCGTCCGCAAACGTTTGAAGACCCCTCCGTCACCGACCCCGAAAAACGAACGGAACTCTTCGGCCAATACGACCACGTGCGTATCTACGGAACGGACTTCTTCAAACGTTTGCAATCCGCCGGGTTTCAAACCGAAGCATACAAGGTCAACGAATTATTCACGCCCGGCGAAATCAAAAAATTCGCCCTCGACCCCAATGAAATCATCCCCTTTGTCAAAAAACCCAAACTATGATAACATTACCCTTGGATTGGGAGCTATATATCGAAAAGCATACCGCTCCCCTGCCCGAAATATTGGACGAAATCGAAAGACAAACTTATTTGAAAACCACCTATCCGCAAATGTTGAGCGGAAAAATTCAAGCCGGTTTGTTGCATTTTCTCATCAAACTAAGCCGGCCTCAAAAAGTCCTGGAAATCGGCACTTTTACGGGCTACGCCACCATTGCAATGGCTTCCGCCCTAAACGAAAAAGCCGAAATAGATACCGTGGAAAACAATGAGATGATGGCTGAAATCGCCCGAAACTTTATCGAAAAATCACCTTGGCACAACCGAATCACGCTGCATCCGGCCGATGCCGTCGATTTTTTGAAACAAACCCGCAATAAATACGACTTCGTCTTCTTGGACGCCGACAAAGAAAACTATCCGGTATATTTCGAACTGATTAAACCCCTCCTGAACCCCGGCGCCCTTTGGGTCACCGACAACGTGCTTTGGAGCGGAAAAGTCTTAAACCCCACCGACAAACAAACCGAAGGAATTGCCGTCTTTAACCGACGAATCACCGAAGACAATACCTTGGAAAATTATTTGCTCCCCGTTAGGGACGGCTTGATGTTGGCCATCAAAAAATAAGCCCGGATTTCTTTAATCAAATAGAACGAACCGCTTGGCCGAAACTTCGTATATTGCAACCGGATTCAAAGCAATCGTCAAAATGAACAAAAAAAAATTTACCTTTCACTGGGGATGGGCCATCGTGTTGGTGTTTCTTACCTTCATGATGACCTTTAGTTATCAATTCTGGTTGTCGTTCAAAATCAACAAAACCAACGATTTGGTAGTCGAAGACTACTATACGGCCGAACTGCAATACGGTGAAGAACTCCAAAAAATCAAAGCGGCCGATACCATGAAAAAACCCGTAATGCTCGAACAACAAAATGAAAAACTTATTCTAAAATTTCCCGGATATATCGATGCTTCGAAAATCAACGGCCAAATCACCTTTTTACGCGTCAACAATAAAAACCTCGACCGGAAAGCGAAAATAAAACTCGATAGTACCAACACCCAACTTTTCTCAACAGACAGTCTGCTATTCGGCCGTTGGGATTACATCATACAATGGAATTACGAAGGAAAGGAATACCTGAAAAAAGGAAAACTTTATGTGAAATAAACCCGAAATCGAACCGCTTCGCTGCATATCCTCCCAATATTCCGTAATTTCACACCCATATGCGACTTCATCACAAACACTTGTTTCTATTGACAAAAAAATCGTAATTTTAGCTAACCAAAAAACACCAAGAAAATGTTCAAGTTAAAACCCGGTTTAATTTACGGCAATCAACTTTTGGACTTGTTCGAATACGCCAAAGAAAAACGCTTCGCCATTCCTGCGGTCAACGTGGTCGGCTCCAATTCCATCAACGCCGCCATGGAAACGGCAGCCGAAATGAAATCCCCGATCATCATCCAATTTTCCAACGGCGGCGCACACTTCAACGCGGGAAAAGGTCTGGACAATTCAAACCAACAAGCCGCCGTCATGGGGGCGGTAACCGGCGCCATACATATTCACAAATTAGCCGAACTCTACGGAATTCCGGTAATCATCCATACCGACCATGCCGCCAAAAAATTACTTCCTTGGGTGGACAGTATGATTGC